>NZ_PSVN01000014.1:0-87953 GCF_002932235.1 Rathayibacter sp. AY1E3 | reverse complement strand
GACCCGCTCGGCACTCCGCTCCACCCGGTCTGACCCGACGGCGGTCCGAGGGGTGGGCTGCGCCCGCTGCTCGATCAGCAGGAGGGCGCCGCTCAGGCCTCGACCCAGGTCCAGGTGCCGGCCGGGCCGTCGACCGAGACCTCGCCGCCGGTGCGCGTCACGGTGAAGACCGTCTCCTCCCCCGTGTCGTGCGCGACGACCCGGACCGGCGTCGCTCCGTCCGGCCCCGGGAACACCCTCAGCTCGAGCCCGTCGAGGTAGTCGTACTCGGCCGAGTCCTGGCGGGCCCCCACCGGGATCACCGCACCCTCGCGCACGTACAGCGGCAGCGAGTCGAAGCCGTGGACCTCACGACGCCACTCCCCCGTCGAGACGGTCCGCTCGCCCGTCCACCAGCTCGTCCACGTCCCCCGCGGGAGGTAGAACTCGACCGTGCCGTCCTCGGTGAACACCGGAGCGACGAGCAGGTCGTGCCCGAGCAGGTACTGCGTGTCGAGGTGGGCGGCGCTGCGGTCGTCCTCGAACTCGAGCGCCATCGGCCGCATGATCGGGACGCCGGTGCTCGCCGCCTCCGCCCCCGCCGCGAAGAGGTAGGGCATCAGCGAGAGCTTCAGCCGGGTGAAGAGCCGGGTGACCTCCACGGCCTCCTCGTCGAACGCCCACGGCACGCGCACCGAGGAGGATCCGTGCAGCCGCGAGTGCGAGGAGAGCAGGCCGAACGCGAGCCAGCGCTTGAACACTCCGGAATCGGGCGTGCCCTCGAACCCGCCGATGTCGTGCGCCCAAAAGCCGAACCCGCCCAGCGCGAGCGAGAGGCCCCCGCGCAGGGTCTCGGCCATCGACACGTAGGAGGAGGTGTTGTCCCCGCCCCAGTGCACCGGCAGCGACTGCCCGCCGACCGTGGCGCTGCGGGCGAAGAGGACCGCGCGGCCCTCGCCGAGCTCCTGCTCGAGCACCTCGTGCACCGCGCGGTTGTAGAGCTGGGTGTACCAGTTGTGCATGGCCTCGGGGTCGGTCCCGTCGGCCCAGACGACGCCCTCCGACGGGATCCGCTCGCCGAAGTCGGTCTTGAAGGAGTCGACGCCCTGGCGCACGAGGACGCGGAGCTTCTCCTGGAACCAGGAGGTCGCCTCCGGATTCGTGAAGTCGATCAGCGCCATGCCGGCGACCCACATGTCCCACTGCCAGACGTCGCCGGAGGCCGTTCTGAGCAGGTAGCCCTTCTCGCGCCCCTCGGCGAACAGCGGCGACGCCTGCGCGATGTACGGATTGATCCAGACGCAGGTGTGCAGCCCGCGCTCGTGCAGGCGGGCGAGGATCCCCTCGGGGTCCGGGAAGGTGCGCGGGTCCCACTCGAGGTCGGTCCACTGGAACTCGCGCATCCAGAAGCAGTCGAAGTGGAACGCCGACAGCGGCAGCTCCCGCTCCGCGAAGCCGTCGATGAAGGAGTTCACCGTCTCCTCGTCGTAGCTCGTGGTGAAGCTGGTCGTCAGCCAGAGCCCGTAGCTCCAGGCGGGGACGACGGAGGGGCGGCCGGCGAGACCGGTGTAGCGCCGCAGCACGTCCTTCTTCGTCGGGCCCTGGATCACCAGGTACTCCAGCGCCTCGCCGCCGACCGAGAACTGCACGCGCTCGACCGCCTCGGAGCCGATCTCGAACGAGACGAGGCCGGGATCGTTCACGAGCACGCCGTAGCCGCGGCTGGAGAGGTAGAACGGGACGTTCTTGTAGGCCTGCTCGGAGGAGGTGCCGCCGTCGGCGTTCCACACATCCACGGTCTGGCCGTTCTTCACGAAGGGGCCGAAGCGCTCGCCGAGCCCGTAGACCAGCTCGCCGACGCCGAGGTCGAGCTGCTCGTGCAGGTAGGCGGCTCCGTCCGGTCCGGTCAGGTAGCCCTGCGCCTTGTGCCCGGAGCCGGTGAGGCGCGTGCCGGTCGAGGTGTCCCAGAACTCCAGCGACCACGGAGCGCCCTGCCTGATCCGGACCTCGAGGTCGCCGGTGCGCAGCACGCCGCCGGACTCCGTCACCTCCGCCGCTCCGACGTCGCCCTCGGCCAGCTCGAAGCCGGGCCGCACCGCCGTCCCGCGCCAGTGCTCGATCCGCACCCGCGCGACCCCCTCGGCCGGCGAGGACACCGTGACCGTGAGCGCCGGCCGGTTGAGGACGTCGCCGCGGCCCTGGATGACCCGGGTCGGGGCGATCACCTCGAGCGAGGTGCCGTCGGTGCGGATGTCGTACGCCTCCTGCGCGAACAGGGGCGTGAATCCGGCCCGCGTCTGCCAGAACCCGTCGGTGAACTTCATGGGGGTGCCTTTCGATGGCGCGCCGGAGGATCCCGTGAGGGAGGCGCCGACGGAGGGAGAGAGGGCTACTTGACCGCGCCGGCGGTGATGCCGCGGGTGAGGGTGCGCTGGAAGATCAGGAAGAAGATGAGCGTCGGGAGAAGGCCCAGGAGGGCGCTCGCGCTGGTCGTGGTGACGTCCATGATCTTGTCGCCCTGGAGGCTCGAGATCGCGATCGGGACGGTCTGCGTCGCGTCGCTCACCAGGAAGACCAGCGGGATGAGGAACTCGTTCCAGGTCCAGATGAAGAAGAAGATCATCAGCACCGAGAGGGTGGGCCGCGAGATCGGGACGATCACCCGGGTGAGGACCTGCCACTTCGAGGCGCCGTCGAGAGCCGCGGCCTCGAGGATCTCCTTCGGGAAGGTGCCGTAGACGCTCGAGAGCAGATAGGTGCCGAACGCCGACTGGATGACGGTGAAGATGACGATGACCGACAGCTGGGTGTCGTAGATCCCGACCGCTTTGAACATGTAGTACAGCGGGTAGAGCAGGGCCTCCTGCGGGAGCATGTTCGCCAGCAGGAACAGGACGATGATCCAGCTCCGGCCGCGGACCCGGCCGATGCCGATCGCGTAGGCGTTCAGCACCGAGAGGGCGACGGCGAGGATCGCGACCGACCCCGAGATGAGGATCGAGTTGCCGAGCTTCTCGGGGAAGTCGACGCGGCTCCAGAAGGTCGAGAGGCCGTCGAAGGAGAGGCCGGTCGGGAAGGCGAGCGGGCCGTTCGCCGAGTACTCCGCGGGGGTCTTGAAGGAGTTGAGCAGGATCAGCAGCACCGGGCTGATGATCACGAGCCCGATCACCACGGCGACGGCGAGGATCACCCAGTCGCCGAGGGTGCGCTTCGTCGTGCCCTTCGCGGGCTTGGCGGGACGGGAGGACGAGAGGTCCGCGTCCTCCGTGCCGGCCTGGGTGAGGGGCAGGGTCTCGGTGGCCGACATCAGCGGGCTCCTTCGCTGCGCTCGACGCGCTCCTGGGCGCGGATGAACAGCACGGCGAGGATCACGATGACGATCGTGAGCGCGGTCGCGATGGTGGCGCCGTAGCCCACCTGCTGCTTCTGGAAGAACTCGGTGTACGAGTAGTAGGAGGGGACGATCGTGGAGTCGCCGGGGCCGCCGCGGGTCAGGGCGTAGATCGGGCCGAAGACCTTCAGCGCGGCGATGGTGCAGGTGAGGGTGACCACGAAGATCTCGGGCCGGATGATCGAGACCGTGATCCAGCGGAAGCGCTGGAACCAGTTCGCCCCGTCGAGCTCCGCCGCCTCGTAGAGCTCGGGGTCCACGCGCTGCAGTGCCGCCATGAAGATGACGACCGGGTAGCCCAGCTGCACCCAGATCATCACGACCATGATCGAGAGCATCGCGGTGTCCGGCTTGCCGAGCCAGTCGTGCGAGAGGGAGCCGAGCCCGACGGCCTCGAGGATCGAGTTCAGCGCGCCGTTGTCGGGGCGGAGGATCCAGCCGATGACGATCGCGGCGATGACGGTCGGCAGGATCTGCGGAAGGTAGTAGGTGGCGCGGAGGAAGCTCGCCAGGCGCCCGCCGAACTTCTTGCCGACGAGATCGAAGAGGATCGCCGCGAGCAGGAGTCCGAGGATCGTGGGGACGATCACCATCGCGATGATCATGTAGACCGAGTTGAGGAACGAGGTCCAGAACTGGTCGTCGCCCATCAGCTCGATCCAGTTGTCGAGGCCGATGAAGATCGGCGGCTTGATGCCGCGCCAGGACGTGAAGCTGATGTAGACGTTCCAGATCAGCGGGATCAGCACGATGAACGTGAAGAGCACGAACCCGGGGATCAGGTAGAGCCAGTAGCCGCCGGAGCGCTTCTCGCGGGGCGGCGTCGTGGGAGGCGGCGCGCTCTCCGCGCGACGAGGTGCTGTCGTCGTCATGGGTACTCCTAGGTCGGACGGGGTCGTGGGTGTGCTGCCGCGGGATGCCGCTCCGGTACGGAGGCGACGGCGTGTCGCGTACCGGAGCGGCATCCAGCGGGGGGGGTGGAGGCTCGGCGGTGTTCGTGCGACCCCCTCGAGGGGTCGCCGTCACGTCCTCAGGTCTTCCACGGCCGTTCCGCGCCTGCAGGCGCGGGGCCGGCCGCCGTGGCCGACATCACGTGACGCTTCCGCGTCACGTGATGTCGGCGACTCCGTCGTCGTACTTGGCCTGGAGGTCGGAGAGCATGGCGGACTCGTCGGAGGAGCCGTTGATGAGCTCCTGCGTGGCGGCGACCAGGTCGTCGTAGAAGGTCGCGGTGGGCCAGTCGGGGTAGAAGGAGAGCTGGTCGCCGTCGACGACCGTCTTCCACTGCGAGAGCAGCGCCTTGCTCTTCTCGTCGGTGATGGCGCTCTCGTCGACGACCAGCGGGATGCCTCCGTTGTTGCCGATGAGGTTCTGGATCTCGGGTCGCATCGTGATGTCGATCCACTTGTAGGCGAGGTCCTTGTTCTTCGCCGTCTCCGGGATCACCCAGTGGTTGCCGGCGGAGCCCATCGTGAACTCGGCGCCCGGGAAGAGGAACGTGTCCCATTCGAATCCGGTGATCTCGGTCTTGAAGCGGCCGAACCACCAGGAGCCCGAGAAGAAGATCGGGTACTCGCCCGAGATGAACGCCGTGCCCGCGTCCTCCGCCTTCAGCCCGGAGGCGTCGGCCGAGAAGTAGCCCTTGTCGACGTAGGTCTTCAGCTGGTCGGCCGCGTAGCTCCAGGCCGCGTCCTCGAAGTCGACCTCGCCCGTGTAGGTCTGGTAGTCGGTGATCCAGGAGCGGTCGGCCTTCAGCAGCGCGAGCTGGTAGAAGAGCTGCTGCAGCGGGTACTCGGCGCCGGCCTCGGCCAGCGGGGTGATCCCCTTGGCCACGAAGGCGTCGAGGACGGCCGTGAACTCCTCGTAGGTGGTGGGGACCTCGAGGCCGTTCGCGGCGAAGGCGTCCTTGTTGTAGTAGACGAAGGTGAACTCGCCGTAGTTGGGGATGCCGTACCAGGAGCCGGAGCCCATGATCCCGTTCTCGTCGTACTTCGCGGTGGTCTGCAGCGCGCCGGGGATCAGCGAGTCCCAGCCGTAGAACGCGACCGCCTCGTCGAGGTTGGTGAGCAGGCCCTGGCTCGAGAGGAGTCCGCTGGTCGCGTTGCCCTTGTTGTACTCGACGACGTCGGGCGCCGAGTTGGAGTTGAAGATCTGGCTGGCGCCGGTGCGCAGCTGCTCGAAGGCCTTGAACTCGTACGCGATCTCGGCCCCCGTCTCCTGGGTGAAGATGTCGCGGGCGGCGAGCCAGGCGATGCCGCGGTCGCTGTCGGGCGTCTCGAAGTCCCAGAGCGTGAGGGTGCGGCCGGCGCCGTCGACCGTGGTCGAGAGCGCGTCGGAGCCGGCGTCGGAACCGCCACCGGAGCAGGCGGCCAGCGCGAACATCGCGCTGAGGCCGACTCCTCCGGCGAGGAGGTTGCGCCGGCTGAGACCGGCGGTCGGGCGGTGGAAGGCGGAGCGGGATCGGAGCGACATTGCGGTGGTTCTCCTTCGAACGGTGCGGTGGTGCTGCGGAGGTGGTGCAGGGAGCGCTCTCTCGCGGAGGCGCGGTGTCGAAGCGTTTCGACAGTGCGCAGAGCCGGAGCGGGCGGGAAGAGGGTGGAGGACTAGAGGGAGGCCGGCGCGGGAGTGCCGGACGGGACCGCCGGCACCGGAGCGCCGGTCGGAGCGACCGCGAGGGATCCGCGGTCGACGTAGGAGGGCGGGAGCAGCTCGACGCCGACGGTGCGGCCGGAGTCGATCTGCTGGAGGGTCCGCGCGACGGCCGCTCGGCACATCGCGTCGAACGGGAGGGGAAGACTGCTCGTGGGGACAGGGAGGGCGCCGCCGTCGTAGCTGGCGCAGGCCGCCAGGATCGACAGGTCGCCGGGGACGGAGAGGCCGCGCTCGAGGACGCGCTCGATCGCCGCCTCCGCCACGGGCTCGTTGCAGTGCAGCACGAGCGCGGTCGGCGGGACGGGTGCGGCGAGGATCGCGTCGATCGCGGCCGATGCGCTCGGGCGGCCGATGTGCGGGCGCTCGACCGCGATCTCGACTCCGAGCGCTGCGGCCTCGGCGCGGAACGCCTCGTCGAAGCGGCGGACGAAGCCGGCGTTGCGGTCGGTGTAGGACTGCGGGTGCTCGAGCAGGCCGAGCGAGCGGTGGCCCAGCTCGGCGAGCCGGCGGACGCTCTGGCGGGCGGCCTCGGCGAAGTCGAGGTCGACGCAGGCGAGATCGTGGGAGTCGGCGGGCACGCCGATGAAGGTGGCGGGGACCCCGGCCGCGCGGATCAGCTCGGCGCGGTCGTCGTCGTCGTCGACGCCCATCAGGACGATGCCGTCGACGAGCGAGGAGGAGGACACGCGCCCGATGCCGCTGGAGGCCTCGTCGGTGACGAGCAGCAGGACGTCGTAGTCCGACTCCCGGGCGCGCTCGAGCACCTCGGTGACGAAGCGCATGTGGGTCGGCAGATGCAGCTCGCCGCGCATCGGGGCGGAGAGGGCGAGGATGTGGGTCCGCGCCCCGGCGAGCATCCGGGCTCCCGCGTGGGGCCGGTAGCCGAGCTGGCGCACCGCGTCGTCGACGCGCTGCCGTGTGGAGGCGGCGATCGAGCGCTTGCCGGAGAGGGCGTAGGAGACGGTGCTGATCGAGACTCCGGCAGCGCGGGCCACGTCGTGGATGGTCGCCATGGCTCCTCCTGCCGGACGTCGTCGTCGGTCGCGGTCGAGCTTCGAAGCGCTTCGACCGGTCGTGCTGGAGCGACTGTACGCACAGTCGAAGCGCTTGCGCAAGCGATCCTCGCGACGTCCTCCCCGGGCACCGGCCCGCTCCGCGAGCGGTTCCGCGGCACGAGCGGGCGGCACCCGCGATGGGGCCGGAGGGCGACGCGCCGGGCCTTCCGCTCGTTGCGCCTCTCGATCCTCAGGAGATATGTTGGGCTCAACAACAATTCGGCGACGTCGCCGGAAAGGATTCGGATCCCATGTCCCTGACCCCCACCCGCGCCGACAAGTTCTCGTTCGGCCTCTGGACCATCGGCTACAACGGGACGGACCCGTTCGGTGGCCCGACCCGCGAGCCGCTCGACGTCGTCCACGCGGTCGAGAAGCTCGACGAGCTCGGCGCGTACGGCCTCACCTTCCACGACGACGACCTGTTCGCCTTCGGCTCCACCGACGCCGAGCGCCAGACCCAGATCGACCGCCTCAAGGGCGCGCTGGAGTCCACCGGCCTCATCGTGCCGATGGTCACCACCAACCTCTTCAGCGCCCCGGTCTTCAAGGACGGCGGCTTCACCTCGAACGACCGCGACGTCCGCCGCTTCGCGCTGCGCAAGGTCCTCCGCAACATCGACCTCGCCGCCGAGCTGGGCGCGAAGACGTTCGTCATGTGGGGCGGCCGCGAGGGCGCCGAGTACGACTCCGCCAAGGACATCCGCGCCGCGCTCGAGCGCTACCGCGAGGCCGTCAACCTGCTCGGCGACTACGTCACCGACAAGGGCTACGACATCCGCTTCGCCATCGAGCCCAAGCCGAACGAGCCCCGCGGCGACATCCTGCTTCCGACGCTCGGCCACGCGATCGCGTTCATCGACTCCCTCGAGCGCCCCGAGCTCGTCGGCGTGAACCCCGAGGTCGGCCACGAGCAGATGGCGGGCCTGAACTTCACCGCCGGCATCGCCCAGGCGCTGTACCACGGCAAGCTCTTCCACATCGACCTCAACGGCCAGCGCGGCATCAAGTACGACCAGGACCTGGTCTTCGGCCACGGCGACCTGCACAACGCGTTCTCGCTCGTCGACCTCCTCGAGAACGGCGGCCCCGGCGGCGTCCCGGCCTACGACGGCCCGCGCCACTTCGACTACAAGCCCTCGCGCACCGAGGACGAGACCGGAGTCTGGGACTCGGCCGCCGCGAACATGCGCACCTACCTGCTGCTCAAGGAGCGCGCCGCGGCCTTCCGCGCCGACCCCGAGGTGCAGGAGGCGCTGGCCGCCGCGAAGGTCGCCGAGCTCTCCACCCCGACGCTGAACGAGGGCGAGTCGTACGACGACCTGCTCGCGGACACCGCCTCGTACGAGTCGTTCGACGCCGACGCCTACCTCGGCGGCAAGGGCTTCGGCTTCGTGCGCCTGCAGCAGCTGGCGACCGAGCACCTGCTCGGCGCCCGCGGCTGACCCGCACCCCCTGAGCCCGCGGTCCGCCGCGGGACGACCTGAGACGGACGAGATCCCCTGCACCGGCACGGGATCTCGTCCGTTCTCCTGCATCCGGCCCGGTTCCGCACCGGACGCCCGAACCCGTACCCCCAACGAAAGAGGACAGCGATGACGCTCGTCGCAGGGATCGACTCGTCGACCCAGAGCTGCAAGGTGGTCGTCCGCGACCTCGACACCGGCGCCGTGGTGCGCACCGGCCGGGCGAGCCACCCGGACGGCACCGAGGTCGATCCGGCCGCGTGGTGGGAGGCGCTGCAGCTCGCCCTCGCCGACGCCGGCGGGCTCGACGACGTCGCCGCGATCTCGGTCGGCGGCCAGCAGCACGGCATGGTCGTCCTCGACGAGAGCGGCGCCGTCATCCGCCCCGCTCTGCTCTGGAACGACACCCGCAGCGCGCCCGCCGCCGCCGCGCTCATCGAGGAGCTCGGAGCCGGGGCCTGGGCGGAGCGGACCGGATCGGTGCCGGTCGCCTCCTTCACCGCCACCAAGCTCCGCTGGCTGCGCGACGCCGAGCCCGAGAACGCCGCCCGTGTCGCCGCCGTCGCGCTCCCCCACGACTGGCTGACCTGGCGCCTGCTCGGCTACGGCCCCGACTCCGCCCGTGGTCCGCAGCTCGACGCGCTCACGACCGACCGGTCCGACGCGTCCGGCACCTCGTACTGGGGAGCGGACGGCTACGACCTCGACCTGCTCGAGCGCGCCCTCGGCCACCGCCCGCTGCTCCCCCGCGTGCTCGGCCCCTCGGAGGAGGCGGGCCGCACCGAGAGCGGACTCGTCGTCGGCCCCGGCGCGGGCGACAACGCGGGCGCCGCGCTCGGCCTCGGTGCCGGCCCCGGCGACGTGGTCGTCAGCATCGGCACGAGCGGCACGGTCTTCGCCGTCACGGACGACCCGGTGCGCGACGCCTCCGGGACCGTCGCCGGCTTCGCCGATGCGAGCGGGCGCTTCCTGCCGCTGGTCGCGACGCTCAACGCGGCGCGCGTGCTGGCCTCGACCGCGACCCTGCTCGGCAGCGACTTCGACGAGTTCGCCGCACTGGCGCTCGAGGCGGAGCCGGGTGCCGACGGCCTCGTGCTGGTCCCCTACTTCGAGGGCGAGCGCACGCCGAACCTGCCGGACGCGACCGCGAGCATGCACGGTATGACCATCGCCTCGACCACGCGCCCGAACCTCGCCCGCGCGGCGATCGAGGGCATGCTCTGCGGACTGGCCGACGGCCTCGACGCCGTTCGCGCGCAGGGAGTGGAGGCGCGGCGCATCCTCCTCATCGGCGGAGCCGCGCAGAACCGCGCCGTGCAGCTCGCTGCCTCGCAGGTGTTCGACGTGCCCGTGCAGGTGCCGGCGCCCGGCGAGTACGTGGCCGACGGTGCCGCCGTGCAGGCCGCCTGGGCGCTGACCGGATCGCGTCCGACGTGGACCGTCACCTCGGTGGCCGAGCCCGCGCCGGACCACCGCCCCGTGATCCGCGAGCAGTACGCGGCCGCCCGCGCCTGAGAATCCGGCCCCGGCCCTCATCCAGGGCCGGGGCCGCGCCGCAAGCCCCAGTGGACGGGGAGCGGAATCGCGCTACTCTCATTACTCAGCCAGCTGACTAATGGAGGAGCGACATGACCGCCACACGAACCCCCGACCGCGCCGACCGGATCCGCCAGGTCGTCGTCGCCGTGAGCGCGGTGCTCGCCCTCATCGGCTCGTTCATCGGCTCGGGCGCCGCGGGCGGCACGCAGATCCAGAACGCGGCCGGCGGCGCCCTGACCGCGTCCTCGACCCCCATCGCTCCCGACGGCCCCGCCTTCGCGATCTGGAGCGTGATCTACACCGGCCTCATCGCCTACGCGATCTGGCAGTTCCTGCCCTCGCAGACCGCCCGCACCCGCCACCGCCGGCTGGGCTACTGGGCCGCCGCCAGCCTCCTCCTGAACGCCGCGTGGATCCTGGTCGTCCAGGCCGGCTTCCTGACGCTCAGCGTCGTCGTGATCGCCCTGCTGCTCGCCGTGCTCGCGCGCATCTTCGTGATCCTGCGGACCACCCGGTCGGCCGGAGTGGTCGACGCGATCGTGACGGACGGCACCTTCGGGCTCTACCTCGGCTGGGTGTGCGTGGCCACGGCCGCGAACGTCACCGCCGGGCTCGTCGGCGCGGGAGTCGGCAGCGCGGACGGTCCGGGCGCCGCGGTCTGGGCGGTCGTCGTCCTCGCCGTCGCCGCGCTCGTCGGACTCCTGATCGCCGTCACCGGCCGCGGCCGCATCGCCCCGATGCTCTCGCTCGTCTGGGGACTCTCCTGGGTCGCCGTCGGCCGCTTCGCCGGCGAGCTCGTCTCGGTCCCCGCCGGGATCGCCGCGCTGGTCGCCGCCGCCGTGGTGCTGGTGGTCACCCTCCTCGTCCGCGCCACCGCGGGACGCCGGGTCAGCGCCGCCTGATCCTTGCGCGACGAAGGCCGAGAGGCCGGGACAGCCCTGGTCCGGGGCCGCCCGGCCTCTCGGCCTTCGTCGTGGTGGCGGATCAGGTGATCAGCGTGTCGACGTACTCCCGGTTCTCGTCCATCCACGCGGCGAGGGCGGCGGAGCGGTCGTCGGCCCCGTCGTTGAACAGCGCGTTCTCGAGCGAGTAGAGCGTCTTCGAGTCCATCCGGAAGTCGCGGATCCAGCGGCTCATCGTCGGGTAGTCCGCGTCGAACGCGGCCGAGCCGAAGGAGTGGATCCCCTCCGCCTGCCCGAGCAGGCCCTTCGGGTCCTCGAGGTCCTTGACCGGGAAGGCGTCGTAGGCCCAGTGCGGGCGCCAGAGCGTGACGGCGATGTTCTCGCCCGCGGCGGTCGCGCTCGAGAGCTCCTGGAGCATGGCCGGCGTCGAGGAGGTGAGGTAGTCCATCCCCTCCAGGCCGTAGCCGGGGATGACGTCCTCGGTCGTCGTCTTGTTGAGACCGGAGCCGGGCTCGATGCCGATCAGGCGGTTGCCGACGACGCCCGGGTCGGCGGCGAGCTCCTCGAGGGAGTCGATCGGGGCGTCCTCGTTGACCGCGATGGTCAGCTTCGCCTCATCGTTCCACGCGCCCAGGTCGACGATCGAGTCGCCGTACTGCTCGACGTACCGGGCGTGGGTGAGCGGCAGCCAGGTGTCGAGGGCGAGGTCGTAGTCGCCGGTCGAGAGGCCCTGGAAGCCGGGGGCGACGTCGGCGTTCTGCAGGGTCACGTCGTAGCCCTGCTCCTCGAGCACCGCCTCCCACAGAGCGGAGACGGCGATCCCCTCGTCCCAGCCCTGGAACACGGCGACGGTCACGTCGGTGCGGTCGCCGTTGTCGACGGAGGCGGCGGTGGCGGGAGCGGCGAGGGTCGCGGCCCCGAGGGACGCGACCAGGCCGATCGAGACGACGCCGACGGCCGAACGGGTCGCCATGACGGCGCGGCGGTTCTTCGCCCGGGCGACCCTCGCCGGCGAGGGCGAGCCCAGCGCGCCGGTCATCCGGTCGAGGACGACCGCGAGGATCACGACGGAGACGCCCGCCTCGAAGCCGAGCGCGACGTCGATCCGGTTGAGGCTCGCGACGACGTCGCCGCCCAGCCCTCCGGCGCCGACCATGCCCGCGATGACGACCATCGAGAGCGAGAGCATGATGACCTGGTTGAGGCCCGCCAGGATCGAGGGCAGCGCCAGCGGCAGCTGGATCTGGCGGAGGATCCGCCACTTCGAGGAGCCGAACGACTCCCCCGCCTCGACGAGCTCCGGGTCGACGCCGCGGATGCCCAGCTCGGTGAGCCGGACGCCCGGCGCCATCGCGAACACGATGGTCGCGACGATGCCCGGCACCACTCCGACCCGGAACAGGATCAGCGCGGGGATCAGGTAGACGAAGGCCGGCATCGTCTGCATCAGGTCGAGGACGGGCCGGATGACCGCGGAGGCCGTGCGGTTGCGCGCGGCGAGCACGCCCAGCGGCACGCTCAGCGCGATGGCGATCACGGAGGCGACGAGCACCAGCGCGAGGGAGTCCATCGCGTTCTCCCACTGGTCGACCCCCACGATCAGCAGGAGCCCCACGGCGGTGCCGGCCGCGAAGACCCAGCCGCGGACGGCGTAGGCCAGTACGGCGAGGAAGGCGACGATCACCCAGAAGGGCGGTGTCGCGAGGACGAGGTCGACGCCGGAGTAGAGGGCGCCGAAGACGGTGCGCAGCAGGTCGAAGACCGGCTGGAAGGTCTGCGTGAGGACATCGACGGCACCCTCGGCGAGGGCGCCGAGCGGGAGGCGGAATCCGAGATCGGTCATCGTGCACCTCCGTCCGCCGCGAGGACGGCGTCGTCGACGGGGCCCCCGGTCGCGTGCAGGGTCGCGGTGACGACCTCGGTCGAGACGGTGGCGGGCGGCTCGATCACCGGGTGCTCGCCGGTGCGGGCGGGCACGTTGCCGAGCGCCGCGAGCAGGGTCACCCGCGGGATCGCTCCGAGCAGACGCCCGTCGGCGTCGACCACGGCGACCGGCAGCGCCGACTCGACGGCGGGCTCGATGACCTCGCTGAGGGCGGTGTCCGGACCGACGGTGACGACGTCGGAGGTGAGGACCGCCGAGAGGTCGCCGGTGCTCCGGCGCACCTGCTCGATCACGTCGCGGTCGCGGACCGTGCCCAGCAGGCGTCGTCCGCCGCCGACCACGAACGCGGCCGAGGTCTGCAGGTCGCGCATGCTCCTCAGCGCGGCGCGGGGACCGGCCGCGAGGGTGACCACGGAGCGGGCGGGCTCCATCACGGCGGAGGCGGTGAGCACGCGGGCGCGGTCGACGTCCTGCACGAACTGGGCGACGTAGTCGTTCGCCGGGTCGGTGAGGATCTCCTCCGGGGTGCCGATCTGGACGATGCGGCCGTCGCGCATCACCGCGATGCGGTCGCCGAGGAACATGGCCTCGTTGAGGTCGTGCGTGATGAAGACGATGGTCTTGCCGAGCTCGTGCTGCAGCTCGATCAGCTGCTCCTGCATCTCGCGGCGGATCAGCGGGTCGAGTGCCGAGAACGCCTCGTCCATCAGCACGATGTCGGTGTCGGCGGCGAGCGCCCGGGCGAGGCCGACGCGCTGGCGCATGCCGCCGGAGAGCTCGTCGGGCATCTTCTCGTGCCAGCCGGCGAGACCGGCGCGCTCGACCGCGAGCATCGCCCGCTCGCGGCGCTCGGCCGCGGGGACGCCCTGGATCTCGAGCGGGTACGCGACGTTGTCGAGCACGGTGCGGTGCGGGAGGAGCGCGAAGTGCTGGAACACCATCGACACCGACGAGCGGCGCACGCGGCGCAGCTCCGCCTCGGAGACGCCGGTGATGGTGGAGCCCTCGATCAGGACCTCGCCCGCGGAGGGCTCCTGGAGCCCGTTCAGCATGCGGATGAGGGTGGACTTCCCGGAGCCGGAGAGGCCCATCACGACGAAGATCTCGCCGCGGCGCACGGTGAAGGACGCGTCGATCACCGCGGCCGTGCCGAGTCCGGCGAGCTCGCCGCGGTCGGCGCCCTCGCCCAGTCGGCGGACGACCTCGTCGGGCTTCCGGCCGAACACCTTGAAGAGGTGGCGGGCCTCGAGAGCGGGGGTCGCGGGATCGGCGCCCGCCTCGCTCCGGGGCTCGCTGATGGTCTGCTGGTTCTGGTGCACGTACACTCCGTCGGCGCGCAGGGACGACGCCCTGCGCTCATCTCGTGGTGCCGGGTCGGGAGCGTGGGACAGCCGTGCGTCGAGCCTCCGCGTGCGTCCCGCCGCTCAGCGCGGCAGGGGGTGGAGGCGAGAGCGTCCGAGGCGGCCTCGGGGCCGCCTCCACTCCCGTTGACCGTACGATCGCGGCGCGTCCTGGGGGACGCCGTGCGAGCGCGGACCGGTTCATCGGGGCCCGTGAGGACCGCCGACCACGGTAGCCGCGGAGCCGCCGAGGGGCAAACGTCGGACAATTGCGGAGGCGGGTCCAGGGGTGGCGGTGAACCGATCAGCGCAACGGAATGTGCTGGTCGGAGCTGGTTTCCGGAGTGTTGCGCGATCGTTACCGTGGTGGCGCGGCCGGCGGCGCTCGTTCCGGCCGGTCTCCATCCGCCGCCGCGCGGCTGCTCGACCGGCGAGGAGGCCCTGTCGCTCAGACGGTGGTCTCGCCCGCCGGGCCCGAGGGGGCCGCCGCGCCGACTCCGCTGACGGGCTCGCCCTGCCAGGACACGAGCGTCCACGCGTCGCCCGAGCCCTCGAGGACGACGACGCCGGTGTTGTCGAGCAGGTGGTCGGCGATGAAGCGCGCATCGAGGTCGAGGGAGCGCAGACCCGCCCAGCAGCGGATGGCCGCGCCGTGACTGACCAGCGCGACGACCTCGTGCCCGAGCGCCTCCGCCTCCGCCACCACCGCGTCGTAGCGCGCCGCGAACTCGTCGCCCGTCTCGCCGCCCGCCAGCCGGATCGACGTCTCGCCGCCGGCCCAGCGGAAGACCGTGCCCATGTACTCCTCGACCGCCGCGTCGTCGCCGCGCATCTCGAGCCCCGCGGCCGCGACCTCGCGGATGCCGTCGCGCTCGATCGGCTCGAGCCCGAGCGCCGCGGCGAGAGGGGCGGCCGTCTCGTGGGTGCGGACCATCGTCGAGACGAGCAGCGCGCCGATCCCCTCGCCGGCGAGCCGACCGGGCAGCGCCGCGGCCTGGGTGCGGCCGAGGTCGGTGAGCCCGGGTCCGGGGATGCGGGTGTCGAGGAGCCCGGCGACGTTGGAGGGGGTCTGGCCGTGGCGGATCAGGAGGAGGCGCATCCGCCCACGCTAACCGCGGAGGCTGGGCTTCCGGGGCGCGCGTTCGCGCTCGCTCCCGCCGTTGTGCGGCGAGTGCGGCGCTGCCACGATGTGCGGGGACGCTCCCGGACCGGGAGCCGCAGACGGACGGGACGGGCGGACATGGCCTCCGAAGACGGTTTCTCGAAGGACGAGCGCGCGGCGATGAAGCAGCGTGCGGCCGAGCTGCGGGCGGAGGCGAAGCGGCAGAAGAGCGCCGACAAGGCCGACGCCGACCGCAGGGACGCGGAGGCCGCGATCGCCGCGATGACCGACGAGGAGCGGCCGATCGCCCAGATGCTCCACGAGGTCGTCGGCGAGACCGCCCCCGATCTCCTCCCGAAGACCTGGTACGGCTTCCCCGCCTACGCGCGCTCCGACGGCAAGGCGATCGTCTTCTTCCAGCCCGGCGCGAAGTTCGGCACGCGCTACTCGACCCTCGGCTTCCAGGACGGCGCGCAGCTCGACGACGGCACGATCTGGCCGACCGCCTACGCGCTCGTCTCCGCCGACGCCGAGACGCGCGCCGCCGTCACCGAGCTGGTCCGCCGCGCGGCCGGGGCCTGATCCCGTGGCGCACGTCTACGACGAGATCGACGAGAGCCTCTCCTCCTGGATCCACGAGCAGCCGATGTGGTTCGTCGCCACCGCGCCCCTCGCCGCGGACGGGCACGTCAACATGTCGCCGCGCGGCCACGACTCGTTCTCGATCCTGGGCCCGCGGCGCGTCGGCTGGGTCGACTACACGGGCAGCGGAGTCGAGACGATCGCGCACCTGCGCGAGAACGGGCGCGTGTGCCTGATGTTCGCGTCGTTCGGACCGCGTCCGCGCATCGTCCGCCTGCACGGCACCGGCTCCGTGCACCTGCCCGGTTCGGAGGTGTTCGCCGAGGTCGCGGAGCAGCACCCCGATCACCCGAGCACCCGCGCGGTCGTCACCGTCGAGCTCACCCGCATCAGCGACGCGTGCGGCTGGGGCGTGCCGGTGATGGAGCCGGTCGGCGAGCGCGACCTGCTCCTCCTCCAGGCCGAGAAGAAGGGCCCCGACGGCATGGACGAGTACCGCGCCACGCGGAACGCGGTCAGCATCGACGGGCTGCCGGGCTACCCGCTGGACTGAGCGGGCGGGAAGCGGCCGCAGCGCGGCGCGCACGAGCACGCCGACCAGCTCGAGCAGGGTCTCAGTGACCACGGCGAGCGGGTTCGACCCGGTGGGGCGGGAGTCGACGGAGATCCGGGTCTTCGTCATTCGTCAAGTCCTCGACCGCTGACCGCCGCTCAGCACGACCAGACGTGCATCACGGTCCGTCTCCCGTTCGGGTACCCCGGGTCGATCGACGTGTTCGTCGTCGGTGCGGGTCTGAAGCGGGCGCTCCTCGCGGGGACGATGACCGGCGGCCTCGTCGACAGGTACACCGCCGCCGTCTCAGGGAGATCGCACAGCGCGACGGGACCGGTTCGCGGAAGCACCCACGAGGACGCTTCGCATACGTCCCCAGGGGATGTACTCCTGGGACCAGTAGTCGGCCCGGATCTTCAGGAGGGGCCCCTCGACGGTGGAAGCCACCGAGATGGAGCGAGGGTCCCGGAGGGTTCCCGCGATGCGTGTCTGCGGGGTCCTCTCGAGCTCGCTCGACAACTGCTCGGGAGTGATTCGCGTCGGGAGGGACGACCGCGAGCAGCCGCCGGCATCCACCGGAGGCGCATTCGACGGTCCCGCTGACGAGCTCGCTCCCCTGTGGACGGTCGATGGCCGAGGCCGCCGACCGCGCTGGTGAGGCTCATCCATGGGTCGGGACGAGAGCGAGCTCCGGGGAGCTCCGGCCGATCCCAGGAGGGGCGGACGTGGAGCGCGACTGAGGCCTGCTCGATCGACGGTCGGATCGGACGGCGTCCCTACCATCGGCCCCGCAGAGATCCCCTGGACGATCCGCCCGCCGCTACCCCCGCTCGTCGACGGCCCGGATCGAGAACAGCTCCTGCGGGGTGCAGTCGAGCGCGTCGCAGATGAGCGTCAGCGTCGTGAAGCGGATCGCGCGGGCGCGGTTGTTCTTGAGGATGGAGAGGTTCGCCATCGTGATGCCGGTGCGGGCCGAGAGGGCGGTGAGGGTCACGCCGCGCTCGGCCAGCACTGCTCCGAGGTGGCAGTCGATCCGGTGCCTCTCGTCGTCGGCGGGCTCAGACAACGCCGTCGACGTCCCGTTCGAGCTTCGCGCCGGCGCGGAACGCCGCCGTCAGGGCGAGGGCCACCACTCCGGCGAGCAGGACGGGGACGGGCCACTGCGGCAGGTTCGTCCCGATGGCCTGGTAGTCGCCGCCGAGGAAGGCGTCGCGCTGCTCGTCGGTCACCCGGCCGGCGGCGAAGAGCAGGCCGATGCCGGAGCTGAGGTACAGGCCCGCCGCGGTGTCGGCGAGGCCCTGGGCCACTCCTCCGATCAGCAGGGCGAGGCTCAGACGGCGCCAGTTCGCGAGGACGAAGGGGTCGAACGGGCGCCCGGCCGCGATGCCGCGGAGGACCCGCAGAAGGAAGACGGTGGCGAGGACGATCGTGATCGCCTGGAGGAGGCTCGGCAGCGCACCGAGCAGGCGGAGGGAGAGGGCGGCGTCGGCGAGCGTGGGCGCGGTGCCCTCGCGCGGCTCGGCCTGCAGCAGCTGCGGGAGGCTCCGGAGCGGGAGGCGGCCGTCCGCTCCCCCGAAGACCAATAGGGTGCGCCCGGTGGTGACGGTCCAGGTCTGCAGGAGCGCAGTGAGCACGGAGAAGACCGCGACGATGAGCAGGACCGCCCGGGCCACCCGGAACACGCGCGGACGCTCCCGGACCGGTCCGCTGGGGATGACACTCGTCATGGCGTGCTCCTTATCGATCGTCGACGTTATCGAGTATCGATACTACGCACGCCGGTCCGGCGATGTCGACCCGCGGCGCCCGCCGACCACGGAGACGGCGGGAGGGGTGGTTGCCCGGGGCGAGGAGCCCGATCTAGCGTGGAGGGATGTCGGATGCGAGGGAGCGCGCCGCCCGGTACCGGGCCGGCGTCGCGGGCGAGGAGGAGGCGGAGCAGCCCGCCCTGCCGGAGGATCCGCTCGAGCGGGCCGCGTTCGTCGAGACGGCGATCCAGCTCGCGATCCGCCGCGGCGACTTCGACGACCTGCCGGGATCGGGGAAGCCGCTAGCGGACCTGGGCGCGGCCCACGACCCGGACTGGTGGATCCGCCGCAAGATCGAGCGCGAGAACCTCACCGGGATCGGCCCGGCCGCCTTCCTCCTCCGCGCCGAGGACCGCGCGCTCGACGAGCGCCTCGACCGCCTGCACCGCGAGGAGGAGGTGCGCGCCGAGCTCGCCGACTTCAACACGCGGGTGATCGAGGCGCGCCGCCAGCTGCTGGGCGGGCCGCCCGTCGTCACCCGGCTCCGGGACGTCGACGAGGAGGTCGCCGCCTGGTCGCAGCGGCGCGCCGATCGCGCCGCCGCGGCCGAGGCCCGGGCGGCCGCCGAGCCGGAGCGGTCCCGCCGCTGGTGGTCGCGGCGGCGCTGACGTCCCCGGAAACCGGACAGACCTGCCCCTCCCACTGGGGTCCCGCCCCGGGAAACCGGGCGGGAGCGCGCCTCCGAATCATGCGTGCACATCAAGTCGACCGGAGTCCGCATGCTCACCGCCACCACCCCCGCACGCCTCCCGAGGGCCCGCCCCTCGACCCTCGCCGCGCCGCCGCTCGCGCTGCTCGAACCCGACTCGGACCGGATGCTCGTCATCCGCGCCGCGGAGGGCGACGACCGCGCGTTCGCCACCATCGTCCGCCGCTACACCGGTCTGCTCCGCGCGACGGCCGCCCGCACCCTCCGCAGCAGCGCCGACGTCGACGACGTGGTGCAGGAGACGTTCCTCGCGGCGTGGACCCACGTGGACAGCGTGATCGACGGCGAGACCATCGCCGGCTGGCTCGTCACGACCGCGCGCCGCCGCAGCGTCGACCGGCTCCGCTCCAGCGTCTCGCGGCTGCGAGCCGAGCTGGACGACGAGTTCCCCGCCTCCGCCGCCGACGACCCGGAGCACGCCGCGCACTGCGGATCGCTCGCCGCCGACGCCAACCGGGTGCTCGCCGCGATGCCCCCGGCCCAGCGCCGCTGCTGGGAGCTTCGCCAGCTGGAGCAGTGCAGCTACGACGCGATCGCGCACGAGCTGGGCCTCACGACCTCGACCGTCCGCGGGCTGCTCGCCCGCGCCCGCGCGACCCTCCGCACGGAGCTCGCCCACTGGCGCTGATCCGCGCTGCGGATCTCGGCGCAGGCGACCGGGCGGGGGCCTTCAGCGCAGGAGAACCGGCCTCGCGCCGATCCGCACCCGGAACAGCGAGTACGGGTACGTCCGCAGATCCGTGCCGCCCTGGTAGTCGGCCTGGCGGTGCAGCTGGTTCGCGGTGACGTACAGGTGCTCGTCCGTCGCGATCGACATCGTGTCCGGCCAGAGCAGCCGCTCGTCGTGCACGATCGTCTCCATCGTGCCGTCGGTGCGACGGCGGACGATCGCGTTGTTCTCGTAGCTCGTGGCGTAGAAGCGGCCCAGCGCATCCGTCTCGAGGCCGTCCGCTCCCCCGCCCTTGTCGCCCTCGTCGACGACGGTCGCCGCGACGTCCTCGTCCGGCACCGACCGGTCGACCAGGGCCGCCGTCGCCACGCTGAACCAGCGGCGGGAGGCGAGCGGGCAGTACCAGAGGCGCTCGCCGTCGGCCGAGATCGCGATGCCGTCGGCGCCCATCGTCACCGGCTGAGGGTCGCCGTCGGCCGGGCGCTTCATCAGCACGCGGCCCTCGGCCATCGGCACGAGCTCCGGAGGAGTGAGCGCCTTCGTGCTCGGGTGGTCGTGCAGGCGGCGCCAGGCGGTCCCCGCCTCGAGGTCGACGACGATGATCCCGTTCGGGCCGGAGTCGGCCGAGTCGGTGATGTAGGCGATGCCGCGCCGCAGATCGAAGCGCACGTCGTTGAGGTAGGTGGTCGGCAGGGCGACGTCCGGCTCGAGGAGGATCACCTGCTCGACGGTGTCGGTCGCCAGGTCGACGCGGACGAGCTTGGGGCCGCCCTTCTTCGTCGGCTCGAACATCGGGCTGCCGGTGTCGAGGATCCAGAGCCGGTCGGCCGGATCGACGACGATGCTCTGCACCGAGACGAGGGCGCCGGCGTCGTCGATTCCCGACGGCGTGTTCCAGGCCTCGTCCGGGTAGGGCACCGCCGCTCCGTCGACCAGCTCCACGACCGTGGCCGGGACCTCGTCTCCCCACTTCGGGAAGTTCACGAAGATCCGCCCGGTGTGCGAGACGCTGACGCCGGTGGGCATCGGCCCGCTGGTGAAGGCGTGCACGAGCTCCAGCTCGCCGAGCGGCTCGTCGACCGGGCGCGTGCCGCGGGTCTCGTCGGTCGGTCCCCAGAATCCCATGGTGCTCTCGCTGTCCTCCCGCCGGCGCGGGCTCGTGGCGGTCTCGGTGCCGGTCGGGTGCGGAGTCGGTGCCCGCCGCGACCGGTGCTCCTCATCCTGCGCGCCGGCGCCGGTCGGCGGGGAGGAGGTGGCGGAGGAGGCGGCGAGCGCCTAGCATCCGGCCGCCGCCGGCGACCCGAGAGCCGCGACCGAGGAGGCGGAGGAGGGCCGGCCCGCGTCCGACTTCGGCACGGCCTTCACGAAGGGGCTCAGCATCGGGACTCGGCAGTGCCCGGTGAAGCGGGTCGCCTCGGCGGCCGCTCCCGCCGCCCGCAGTGCACCGCCCTCGACCCTCGCGCTCACCCGCTGGTCGGCGGGTCGACGGACCACTGATCCGCCGGCCGTCCGCTTCCGGACATGACCGCTAGAGGGCGTTGCCACTGCGGCCGCTCACCTGCCACGGTCGCAGAGCGACCGACGACGGTCCACCGATCAGAAGGACCGAGGCCCGCTCATGGACGACTCCTCTTCGACCGAGACCAGCACGAGCGAGATGACGCCCGAGGTGCTGGCCGCGTTCAGCGACGCCTGGACCCGCCACGACCTCGAAGCGCTGATGAGCCACATGACCGACGACTGCGTCTACGGCGCGTCCGTCGGCCCCGAGCCCGGCCGCACCTGGACGGGGAAGGAGCAGGTCCGCGAGGGATTCGCGCTCATGCTCGCCTTCGACACCGGACAGGAGCGGCACGAGGAGGGGGCTCCCCTCATCGCCGGGACGCGCGGCGCGGCCACCTGGTCCTTCACCGGGACCGGCCCCGACGGCCGACCCCAGGTCACGCGGGGCTGCGACATCTACGAGTTCCGCGGCGGGAGGATCGCCCGCAAGGACGCGTTCCGGAAGGTCTACCGGGCGGACGAGGAGTAGTCCGCGCCGGCCTCCCTCGCGCAGCGGAGCCGGAGCGGCGTCCTCGTACCGGGTGGCCCCGCGCCTGCCCGCGGAGCTGATCGCATGGCTGGCCACGTCGGCGGGCAGCTGGGTCGTCGGGCAGGTGCTCACGACCGACGGCGGGTTCAGCCTGTGACCGGAGCGGCGGCGCAGCGGCTCCGGACCTAGTCGGAGGCGACGGCCCGCACGATGGTGCGGGCGACCTCGAGCACCTCGCGCTCGTGGCTCAGGTGCACCTCGTGCACCGCTCCGGGCCAGGACAGCAGCGGCGCGTCCAGGGCGGCGGCGACGCGCCGATGCGCGCGATGCAGGGAGGACCCGGGCCTGCGGTCCGCGGTCACCACGGCCGCGGGGACCGCGGGCAGCTGAGACTCGTCGAAGCCCCGCGCCACCTGCTCCAGACCGGCGGCGGCGGAGGCGAGCCCCGGCAGGTCGACGTCCGCCATCGCGAGAGCGGCCGCGCGCGCGGCCGGGCTCATCGCGTGGCGCCTCGCCGACCGGGCGGCGCTCGTGCGCAGCAGCGCGGACAGCGCCCGATCGAGCCCCGGCAGTCTCGAGAGCGCCGCCGTCGCCCGGGCCGTCCGCTCCACCTGACGCGCCAGTGCCGTGTCGTTGACAGGCGTCGGGTCGAGGAGCACCAGTCCCGCGACGTCCTCGGGATGATCGCGAGCGAGCAGCATCGCGACGGCACCGCCGAGGCTCTGGCCGATCACGACGACGGGATCTGTCCCGAGGCCGGCCAGCACGACGTGGACGGCGTCTGCGGCGTCGGTGAGTCCGCCGGCGACCTCCGACCCCGCTGTGCCCGGTCTGTCGTAGAGGACCACCCGGCAGCCCGGATCGACGATCAGGCCCTCGACCAGCCCGGGGAAGAACCCGTCGACCGCCTCGCCCCCGCCCGGCAGGAGGAGCACGGCCTGCCCGGACTCACCCCGCACCTGCAGCATCCGGCGAGCCTAGCCGGGGAGCCGTCCGGCGACGACGACCGGCGGGGCCGGGCCCGGGGATGATGGGCGCATGGGAACTCGTGGGGCCGGAGTGCTGTGGGTGGTGAGCGCGCTCGCCTACGTGGGAGCGGAGGCGGTCGCCGCGTCCGCGTTCCCGGGCTACAGCTATGCACGGAACTACATCAGCGATCTCGGCGTGCCCGAGGTGGGCGTGTTCCAGGGGCGCGCGATCGACTCGCCGCTGCACGCGGTGATGAACGCCGGATTCCTCCTGCAGGGGGCGCTCTACCTCGCCGCCGCCGTCACGACCGTGCGGGCGGCGCGGGGCGGATCGCGGGGGCTGTTCCTCTCCCTCGCCGTGGTCTACGCCGTGGGCATCGCCGTGGTGGGCCTCGTGCACGGGAGCAGCGCCAGTGCGCAGAACGGGATCGGCGGCCTGCACGTGGTCGGCGCCGCGATGGCGATCGTCGGCGGCAACGCGGCCTCGATCGTCGCCGGTGCCGCGGCCCGGCGCGGCCGCGCCCCGTGGGCGCTCGAGACGGTCGGGATCGTGCTCGGTGCGGCCGGCCTGCTCGCGCTGCTGATGCTGCAGGTCGACACCCGCGTGCCCGGCGTCGACCTGCTGCCCGACGGCGTCTGGGAGCGCGCCTCCGTCTACGCCGTCACGGCCTGGCAGCTCGCCACCGGCCTGCGGCTGCTCCGACAGCCGGAGGTGCCGCGGCAGCCGCGGCCTCCTCAGACCGCGGGCGGCGGCGCGCAGGTGCGCAGCGCCGTGCACCGGCTCTTCCAGCTCGGGATCCGGATCCCGGAGGCCCTCTCGGTCGTCGTGTTCGACGACAATCCGTGGAGCGAGCTGGTCACCCCGCCGCTCAGCGTCGTCCGCCAGCCGATCGACATGCTCGCCCGTCACAGCGTCGAGCTCGTCCTCGCCCGCATGCAGGGCCGCCTCCCCGAGGCCCCGCAGCACATCGAGGTGCAGGCCGACCTCGTCATCCGCTCCAGCTGCGCCGCACCCCCGCGGCGCTGATCCTCTCCCCCTCCGAAAGGCACGCCATGTCCGATCCCGTCGTCGTCACCGCGATCTTCACTCCCGCCGAGGGGCAGCGCGACGCGCTCGTCGCCGCCCTCTCCACCGCCATCGCGGAGGTGCACGAGGAGGAGGGCTGCGAGCTCTACGCGATCCACGACTCGCCCGACGGCACCATCGTGATGCTGGAGAAGTGGACGAGCGGCGACCTGCTCGACGCGCACGGCGCCGGCGAGCCGGTCGTCCGCCTCAACGCGGCGATCCGCGGACTCGTCGCCCACCCGCCCGTCGTGACGCGGCTCGTCCCGATCCCGGCCGGCACCTCGCAGCAGGGCGAGCTCTAGCACCCGGGGGCGGGGCCGCTCCGGATCCGGATCGCGCCTCCCGCCGGAAACGCGCGCGAAACAGCGGAGGCCTACGGTCGGGAGCGACCCCGCCGCCCCGGCCGCTCCCTGGAGGATCCGCATGCCCCGCCCCGCCTTCCCCGCCCCGCCCAGCGCCGAGCTGCACATCCACCTCGAGGGCACGATCGAGCCCGAGCACATCGTCGAGATGGCGCGCCGCAACGGGGTCGCCCTGCCCACCGAGGATCTCGACGCCCTCCGCGCGCGGTACTCCTTCACCGACCTCGCGTCGTTCCTGGAGCTGCACTACTCGAACCTCACCGTGCTGAAGACGGAGCGGGACTTCTTCGAGCTCGCGACCGGCTACCTCGACCGGGCGCAGAAGGCGAACGTCCGCCGCGCCGAGATCTTCTTCGACCCGCAGACGCACCTCGGCAACGGCGTCGCGCTCGACACCGTGATGAGCGGGATCACCCGTGCGCTCGGCCGGAGCGAGGAGACCCACGGGATCTCGACGGACCTGATCATGTGCTTCCTCCGCGACCTGGGCGCCGACGCGGCCGACGAGATGCTGACGGCGATCCTCCCCTGGCGCGAGCACATCATCGGCGTCGGGCTCGACTCGAACGAGGTGGGCTTCGGCCCGGAGCTGTTCGTCGACGTCTACGCGCGCGCCGCGGCGGAGGGACTGCGCCTGGTCGCGCACGCCGGCGAGGAGGGCGGGCCCGAGACGGTCGCGGCCACCGTCGAGCTGCTGAAGGTCGAGCGGATCGACCACGGGATCCGCGCGATGGAGGACCCGGAGGTGGTCGCGATGCTCCGCGAGCGCCGCATCCCGGTGACGGTGTGCCCGCTGTCGAACGTGGCCCTGCGCGCGGTGGACACGATGGCCGACCACCCGCTGCCCGCGATGCTCCGCGAGGGACTCGTCGTGACGGTCTCGAGCGACGATCCGCCCTACTTCGGCGGCTACGTGGATGAGAACTACCGCGCCCTGGTCGAGGAGCTGGGGATGGACGACGCGCAGCTCGAGCAGCTGGCGCTCAACTCCTTCGACGCGGCGTTCATCACGGAGGAGGACCGCGAGCGCTGGCAGGCGGAGGTGCGCGAGCACTTCGCGCGGTGAGCGCGCCACTGCCCGGAGAACGATCGTTCCCACCCCGTCTCCGGGCACTGCACTCTGGTTCTGCGGGCGCACGCCTCCGCGCCCGCCCTACGCTGGCCGGATGACCCGATCCGACGGCACGCGATGAGCTGGGTGCTCCTCGCCGGCGCGATCCTCACCGAGGTGACGGCGTCGCTCGCCCTCCAGGCCGCCATCGAGTCGCCGGGCTGGTACGCCCTCGTGGTGGCGGGCTACCTGGCGGCGTTCGTCCTCCTCAGCCGGGTGCTCAAGGCCGGCATGCCGATCGGAGTCGCGTACGGCGTGTGGGGCGCGTGCGGCGTCGCGCTGACGGCGGTCCTCGCGGCCGTGCTCTTCGGTCAGCCCTGACGGGCGTGATGACGATCGGGCTGGTGCTGATCATCGCGGGCGTGCTGATGGTCGAGATCGGCTCGCAGCGAGCGCAGGCCGCGCGCCGGGCGGTGCGCTGATGGCCTGGCTGCTGCTCTCGGGCGCGATCCTCACCGAGGTCGCCGCGACGATGAGCCTCAAGCCCGCGACGGACGGCCGGAAGCGCTGGTACGTCGTGGTCGGAGTCGGCTACGTCGTCGCGTTCACGCTGCTGGCCGGGGCGCTCGCGCAGGGCATGCCGATCGGGGTGGCCTACGGGATCTGGGCGGCGGTCGGAGTCGCGCTGACCGCGGTGCTCGGGCGCTGGCTGTTCCAGGACCCCCTGACCTGGACGATGCTCGGCGGGATCGGCCTGATCATCGCCGGCGTGCTGCTGGTGGAGCTCGGGCACTGACCGGCCGGCTGTCGTCGCAGCGGGAGTCTCTCCCGCTCAGCGGCCGTCGCGGCGGGAGCGCGCCTCCTCAGCCGTCGTCGCGGCGGTAGCGCGACGGAGTCACCGGTTGTCGCGGCGGTACCGCGCCTCGCGGCCGGCGATGTGGAGGCCGAGCCCGGTGACCGCGACCGCGAAGGCGACCAGCACGCCGATGAACGCGATCTCGTCGCCCGCTCCAACCGCCACGGCCGCGGCGGCGAGCCCGATCAGCGCGAGGGCGATCACCACGGCGCCGACGGTCTCGAGAGGGCTCCAGGCGGTCATGACTCCAGCGTGCGCGCGGAGCGGCGCGCGGGCAAGGGGCGGCAGGCGAACAGGACACGACGTCCCGCCGACCGCGGAGGTCCGCGCGGGTCCCAGCACACGACCCGTCCGCCCGGACGTCGGCCGTCGGGTGCTGCGGATCGCGGAGCTCGTCCGAGGCGGTCCGCGGTGCGAGCCCGCTCCGTCCGTCCCCGCCCCCCAGTCCCGGCCCCGCGACGTCGTCGGCATCGTCGGCCTCGTCCTCGCGATCGTCCTCGTCCTCGCGCAGATCGGGCGGACCGCGCTCACCACGGCCATCCCGGTCCTCGCGTTCCAGGGCGGCTTCGACACCACGCAGATCGGGGCGCTCTTCGCCGCCCTCGGGGTCACGATGCTCGTGCTCGCGACGGCGACCGCGATCGTCGGCGTCATCGGCGTCGCGCGGAAGGACCGCGCCCGGCTGCTCTCGGCCGTCACGCTCGGCGTCGGCGCGAGCGTCGCGATCGTCGAGCTGGGAGCGCTCGTCGTCCCGCCCCTGGTCGGCCTCTCGCTCCAGTACTGACGAGGCCCGCCGGAGCGGATCCCTCCGCCCGCCCTCGCAGCATCCGCACGGCGCCGCGTCAGTTACCCGCGCTCCGCTGCGCCGCGACGGCCCTGCCGGCTCCCCGGCGATGCGCCAGGATGGGGGCATGACGACACGCGTGGACGGCCTCTTCGTCTACCCGGTGAAGGGCCTGACCCCGCAGCCGCTCCCCCGCGTCGAGCTCACCGCCGGCCGCGGCGTCCCCTTCGACCGCACGATCGCCCTCGCCCGCCCCGGCGGCGCCTACCGGCCCGGCATGCGGCACGGCATCTCCAAGCGCGAGTACTTCGTGCTCGTCGCCGAGGCGCGCCTCGCCGGCCTGACCACGCACCTCGACCCCGACAGCGGAGTGCTCACCGTCGACGTCCGCGGCCACCGGGTCCTCTCCGCCGACCTCGGCGCGGAGGACGGCCGGGCCGCACTGCGCTCCTTCGCCGCCCGCGTGCTCGACCTGCCGCCCGGCGTCGAGCCCGTGATCGCCCAGGACGCGGGGCGCCGCTACACCGACACGGCCCACAACTCCGATGTCGAGATGGAGTACGTCTCGCTGATCAACCTGGCGAGTGTCCGCGACCTCGCCGAGCGCACCGGCCGGAGCGTCGATCCGCTGCGGTTCCGCGGGAACATCCATCTCGAGGGGCTGCCGGCGTGGAGCGAGCTCGAGCAGCTCGGGTGCGAGCTCAGCGCGGGCGGGCTGCGGCTGCGGATCACGAAGGCCACCGAGCGGTGCGCCGCGACCGAGGTCGAGCCGGGCACCGGTCGGCGCGACCTGCCCGTCCCGCGCCTGCTGCACGAGACCTACGGCCACGAGCTCCTCGGCGTCTACGCGGAGGTCCTCGACGGCGGCACGCTCGGCGTGGGCGACGAGCTGGTGCTCCGTGGCTGAGCTGCGGCTCGTGGTGGCCGAGCGCGAGGCGCTCACCCCGGCCGTCACCCGCTTCGTGCTGCGGAGCGAGGACGGCGCCCCGCTGCCCGGCTACTCCGCCGGCGCGCACCTCACGCTCACGACCCCCTCCGGCGAGCGCCGCAGCTACAGCCTCATCGAGCCGGGATCCGCGGAGCCGTCGCACTACGCGATCGCGGTGCGCCGCGAGCCCGGGGGTCGGGGCGGATCGCGGAGCCTCCACGACGACGTCCGCGTCGGCGATGTCCTCTCCTCCGCGCCGCCCGCGAACACCTTCGCCCTCCGGCCCGCCGCCCGCTACCTCCTGATCGCCGGCGGGATCGGGGTCACCCCGATCCGCGCGATGGCCGCCGAGCTCCGGGCGCAGGGATCGGCCGTGCAGGTCGTCTACCTCAGCCGCACCCCCGAGGACACCGCGTGGCTCGACGAGTTCTCCGCCGACGGCTCCCTCGTGCACCACAGTGCGATCCACGGCCGGCTCGACCTCTGGCCGCTCGTCGCCGAGCCCGACGACGACACCCGGATCTACTGCTGCGGTCCGTCCGCGCTGATCGACGAGGTCCTCGCCCTCACGATGCACTGGCGCCCGAGCCGGATCCACGTCGAGGACTTCGCGGGCGTCGACGCCGTCGGCGACCGAGCCGTCCCCTTCGCCGCCGTCTGGGAGCCGACCGGAGCCGTCGTGGAGGTCCCGGCCGACCGCTCGCTCCTCACCGCGCTCCGCTCCTCCGGGATCGACGTCGACTCCTCCTGCGAGTCGGGCACGTGCGGCACCTGCCGCCTGCGCCTCGTCGGCGGGACGGCGGAGCACCGCGACCTGGTGCTGACCCCCGAGGAGCAGGACCGCTGGATCATGCCGTGCGTCTCGCGCTCCGCCGGCGGCGAGCTGGTCGTCGCCCCGGAATGACGGAGCGACGGGGCCGGTCCCCACGCACGCCGGCCGACACGCGTCGGCCGTCGTGTGACGCCGCGTGACGGGCGCCCGGCGCCCGGTCCCCCGCATGCCTAGGCTCCCGGACGGGGGCCACGACCGTCACGACCGAAGGACTTCCGATGACCAGCACCTCCGTCCGCACCCAGCTCGACCAGTTCACCGTCGGCTTCGACGAGACGGTCGGCCCCGAGCTCGCCGCCGTCTTCTCCGGCGAGCGCGACGGCCTCGTCGCCGCCGGCGCCCCGAGCGGAGCCGTCACCGCCGGCGACGCGCTCCCCGCCGCCTCCGTCGTGACCGTCGACGGCGACACCGTCGACCTCGCGGACGTCCTCGGCGCGGGCCCGGCCGTCCTCGTCTTCTACCGCGGAGCCTGGTGCCCGTACTGCAACATCACGCTCAAGCACTACAACGAGACCCTCGCCCCCGAGCTCGCGTCGCGCGGAGTCGCCCTCGTCGCGATCAGCCCGCAGACCCCCGACGGGTCGCGCGCGGCGGTCGCGAACGGCGACCTGGGCTTCACCGTCGTCTCTGACCCCGGCAACACGCTCGCGAGCGCTCTCGGCATCGTCACCGCCCCCAGCGGCGAGGCGCAGGAGGCGCACACCGCGCTCGGCTTCGCCGTGAAGGACAGCAACGCCGACGACACCCCGGCCGTCCCGTACCCGACCGTCCTGGTCGTCGACGTCGACCGGATCGTCCGCACGGCGGCCGTGCACGTCGACTACACGACGCGCACGGAGACCGAGGAGATCCTCGCCGCTGTCGACGCGCTCTGACGCCTCCGCTCGCACCCTGAGCACGCGCGGCGGTCGAGCGCACCCCCTCGCCCGCCGCGCCGCCGCTCCCTAGGCTCGACCCGTGACAGCGGAGACGGACGTGCTCGTGGTCGGCGGCGGTCCGGTCGGACTCCTGCTCGGCGCGCTCCTGGCGCGGGCCGGAGTGGACGTGCAGGTGTGGGAGCGGCGCTCCTCGGTGCCGCGCGGCTCGCGGGCGATCGGCATCCATCCGCCGTCGCTCGACGCGTTCGCCGCAGTCGGCGCCGATGCTCCCGTGCTGGCCGAGGCCACCCGGGTCCGCGAGGGCGTCGCGCGCAGCCGGGGCCGCACCCTCGGCACGCTCTCGTTCGCGCGCGCCTCCGCGACGCACCCCTACGTCGTCACCCTCGACCAGCACCGCACCGAGGCGATCCTCCGCGAGCGCCTCGAGGCGGCGGCCCCGGACGCGCTGCGCCCCGGGGTCGCGCTGACCGGCCTGCTCCGTCGGGGCTCGACCGTCGAGGCGACCGGCACCGGACCGGGCGGCGAGCCGGTCTCCGTCCGCGCCGCCTTCGTCGTGGGAGCCGACGGCGCCCGCAGCACCGTCCGCGACCTGCTCGGGATCCGCACCACCGGCCGCGACTACCCGGACCTCTACGTGATGGGCGACTTCGCCGACCCCGAGCCCGGCGGTCTCACCGGCACCGCGCTGGTCGACGTCGGCCCGGCCGGAGTGGTGGAGTCCTTCCCGCTCCCGGGCGGTCGGCGCCGGTACGTCGCCCTGAGCGGCCCCGACCGCTCCCTCGGCGCCCCCGCCTGGCGGCCCGAGGAGGCCCCCGACCAGGAGGCCGCGCGCGCCCTGGCCGCCGCTGTCCGCGACCGGACGGGCGCCGACGCCGACCCGGAGACCTGCACGATGCTCAGCGGCTTCCAGGTGCGGCGCCGCGAGGCCGAGCGGATGGGCGTCGGCCGCGTCGTGCTCATCGGCGACGCCGCGCACGAGATCAGTCCGATCGGCGGGCAGGGCATGAACCTCGGCTGGCTCGACGCCGCCGAGCTCGCCCCGCTCCTGGCCGGTGCCGTGCGCCGCGGCGAGGCCGGCCCCTGGCCCGGCTTCGCCCGGCGGCGCACCACCGCGGCCCGGCGCGCGGCGCGGCAGGCGGAGGCGAACATGGCCCTCGGACGCCCGCTCGGCTCGCTCGCGCACCGCGGCCGCGAGGCGTTCCTCTGCACCGCCCTCGCCCTGCCGACCTCGGACCTGCTCGCCCGCGTCTACGCGATGCGCTGGTCCTGAGGGCGGCCGGTCAGCCGATGAGCCGCGCGCCCGCCAGCCCGAGCTCGACCACCAGCACGAGCGAGGCCGCGATCACCAGCCGGAACAGGGTGCGCGTGGGCGGGCCGGTCAGCACCAGGCGGATGCCCGCCGCGGCGAGCACGACCACCGCGAGGGTCCCGATCACCGCGAGCACCACGCCCGTCCCGCGCACCGGCTGGTCGCCGACGAGCTGTCCGACGAGCACGAGCAGCGCGGCCACCACCAGCGACCCGAAGGCGACGACTCCGGAGAGCCGCAGGCCGAGGCGGTGCGGGAAGCCGCGGACCCCGGTGGCCTCGTCGTCGACCAGGTCGGGGAGCACGTTCGTGCAGTGGATCGCGACGCCGAACACGGCGCCGGTCGCGATCGCCCACCAGGCGGGGACCCGGCCGTCGCCCGCCGCCACCGCCACCACCGGCAGCAGCCCGAAGGCGACCACGAAGGGAGCGACCGACCAGACCGTGCGCTTGAGCCCCGCGTCGTAGGCCCAGCCCGCGGCGACCAGCACCAGGTGCGCGACCGCGGCGACCGGTCCGAGCAGCAGCGAGAGCACCACGGCGGCCGCCGCCGTCCCCAGTGCGGCGGCGCGGACGGCGCCCACGCCGATCAGCCCCTGCGCGACCGGCTTGTCGGTGCGCCCCACCGCGCGGTCGCGATCGGCGTCGATCCAGTCGTTCGCGAGCCCGATCGAGAGCTGCCCGAGCAGCACGGCGAGCGCCACCAGCACGACCTGCCCGAGCGGATGCCCGGACGCCGCCGCGATCACGGTCGCCAGCACGGTGACCGTCACGGTCGGCCCGGGGTGCGACGAGGCCAGGAGGAGTCGCACCCGGGACGTCATCCCGCCAGCCTACGGTCGCGACGGCACAGCGGGGCGCCGGTCGCGCTCCCCGCCCCGGAGCGGGATCCAGCGTGGTCCGAGCGCGGCGCCCTCATCAGCCCGCGACGGGAATGGCCCGGGATGGGGCAGGGTTGCACCACCCGGCATCCCGACTCAGGAAGAAGGCCTCGTGGACCTCGTGCACTGGCTGTTCGACGCGCAGATCGTCATCGGCGAGCAGACCGTCCTCTGGCGGGAGGTCATCGGCAACGTCTTCGGGCTCCTCAGCGCCCTCGGCGGGATGCGGCGGAAGGTCTGGGCCTGGCCCGTCGGCCTCATCGGCAACGTGCTGCTGTTCACGGTCTTCATGGGCGCCCTGTTCGGCACTCCCAACCCCGTCAACCTGCTCGGCCAGGCCGGGCGGCAGGTGATGTTCATCCTGGTCAGCGTCTACGGCTGGTACCGGTGGACCCACCGCCCCGACGACGCCGCCACCTTGATCGAGCCGCGCTGGGCGTCGTGGCGCACCCGCGGCCTGCTGGTGCTCGGGATGGTCGGCGGCACCGCGGTGCTGACGCCCGTGTTCCGCGCGCTCGGCTCCTACGAGCCGGTCTGGAGCGACGCGTGGATCTTCGTCGGCTCCGTCCTCGCCACCTACGGCATGGCGAAGGGCTGGACCGAGTTCTGGCTCATCTGGGTGGCCGTCGACCTGGTCGGCGTGCCGCTGCTGTTCTCGGCCGGCTACTACGCGTCGGGGCTGATGTACGTCTTCTACGGCGCATTCACCCTGGTCGGCTTCTTCGTCTGGATGCGGCAGGGCACCCGTCCGTCCGCCGCTCCGATCACGGTCGGCTAGCTCTAGCAGCCCGCCGCCGCCGGCGGAAGTGGCCGTGCGGGAGGCGCTGTCGGTGGTCCACTGGGAGCGGAGGCGCCCGCCTCCCCACCAGGAACGGACGCCATGCTCTCCCTCGTCTACTCCAGCCGCACCTCCGCCGGCTTCACGGACGCCGACCTCCCCGCGCTGCTCGCCCAGTGTCGCGCGAACAACGAGCGTCTCGGCCTGACCGGCATGCTCCTGCACCGCGACGGCCGGTTCCTCCAGGTGCTCGAGGGGCCGGACGCGGTCCTGCGCGAGCGGATGGCCGTCATCGCCGCCGACGAGCGCCACGCGCAGCTGCGCACCCTCCTCGAGGAGCCGATCCGGGAGAGGCTGTTCCCGGAGTGGTCGATGGCGTTCGAGTCCGCCGCCGACGCCGAGGCCGCCGGGCTCCGCACCTCCTTCGACGACCTCGACGACGCCGAGGCCGAGAGCGCGACGCTCCCGGCCCTGCGCGAGCTCATCCGCTTCTTCCGCGAGCGGAGCTAGGCGGAGCTGGGCGGAGCGACCCGGGACGCCGGGATCGCGGCCGGTCCGCCGCCGGGAGTCGACGCCCGTCACTCCTCCGCCGAGGGAGGAGCGAGCCGGTCGAGCCGCGCCAGGAGCGGGGCGAAGCCGTCGCCGAGCAGGGCGCTCAGCGGCTCGCCGAACCAGAACCGCCAGACGGCGTCGAGCTCCTCGCCGGTGATCCGTCCTCGGCGCAGGAGGATGCTCGCGATCGGGGCCGCCTCAGACGCGTACTCGTCGCGGGGAGCGCCGTCCTCGCGACCCGGCTCGAGTCCGTACGGATCGACCCCGTCGAGCTCCCGCAGGACGGCCGCCACCATCGCGTCACGGCGTTCCGCGGTCGCGCCGTCCTAATCCGTCGGTGCTCGGCGCTTCATCGCGAGAAGGTAGCCAGCCCACTCCTCGTCGTCCATTCGTCGTCTCCGATCTCTCTGGATGCCGCGCCTTCTCGAGGCCTTTCTCACTTTTCGGCGCCGGCTTGTCGAGGCACGGGGGAACCGCCTCTCCGACGGCTTGTCTTCCCCCCGCGAGAAAGGCGCGGACGCCTTCCCGCGTCAGCCCCGAGGCGACGGCGAGCCGGTGCTCTCCGGCCCCGAGTCGGGCGGCTCCGCGCAGCGCCGCGGCCCTTTCTCCGCCCTCGCCGGAAGTCCCCCTCCGGAATGCCGTGAATTCCGCGGACACCCGATCGAGAGCGTCGACGACATCGCCGGACACGCTGTCCGGCGGCTCGCCGAGATCGATGCGCCAGCCTCTCCCCGACTTCTCGTCGCTGTCGTTCACACGCGGGAAAGTACCCCGGACCGCAGGGTGGCGCCTGTGATCGCCCGACGCCGTCGCGCCCCAGGGATCCGTCGTCGACGTCCGAGCGCACACGCCTCCCGGTCCGGAGAGGACGGCCTTCGAGGACTGTCCCGCGGACCTCGTCGCCGTGCTCCGCTCCGATGCGGCCTTCGCCTCGGCCGAGGTCTTCGACGGCTGACCCGACCGCGTCGACCACCCGCTGCGACGACCGCGGGGCGGAGGCGCGGATCGCGTCGTTCCGGCGCGCCCGCACCAGCGGTGCCGGAACGTCCGGCCGATCCGGGAGCGGCACCCGTCCGAGCCGTCGAGGTTCCGTCGGTGTGCAGGGCCCCGCGCCGAGGGACGTAAAGTGTGCTCACACGCGCCCGCGGACGGGCGAGCCGCCCGTGAGGGCGCCCCGGTCCTGCGTCGGAGGCGCCGATCACAGAGAGCCGCGGTGCCCGATGCCGGAAGACAAGCCCGCGTCGCGGGCGCCGAGCATCTACGACGTCGCCCGCGCGGCCGGCGTCTCGCACCAGACCGTCTCCCGGGTCCTGAACGACCACCCGAGCCTCCGCGCCGAGACGAAGAAGCGCGTGCTCGAGGTCATGGCCGAGCTCGACTACCGCCCCAACCTCGCCGCGCGGGCACTGGTCACCAGCCGCACCCGCACCGTCGGCGTGCTGTCCTCGCAGAGCCTGCAGTACGGTCCGGCCTCCAGCATCCAGGCCATCGAGGTGGCGGCGCGCGACGCGGGCTACCTCGTGGTCACGGCCAACGTCGACGGCACCGACGGCGCGTCGATCCAGGCCGGGATCCGGCATCTGCTCAACCAGGCGGTCGAGGGCCTCGTGGTCGTCGCCCCGCAGATCCGCGTCTTCGACATCCTGTCCGGAGTCGCGCTGCGCATCCCGCACGTGACGCTGCAGACGAGCGAGGACGACCGCGACGACGCGCTCTACGTCGACCAGATGGCCGGCGCCCGCATCGCCACCGGGCACCTGATCGACCTCGGGCACACCGAGATCGTGCACCTCGCCGGCCCGCAGGACTGGATCGAGGCCGAGGCGCGGATGCGCGGCTACCTCACCGAGCTCGACCACCGCTCGATCCCGCTGCGCCCGCCTCTGCTCGGCGACTGGAGCGCCGAGCGCGGCCACCGCGTGGGCCTCGAGCTCTCGCGCTTCCTCGACTTCACCGCGGTGTTCGCGGGGAACGACCAGATGGCGCTCGGACTGATGAGCGCGTTCCACGAGCGCGGGGTCCGCGTGCCGGAGGACGTCAGCGTCATCGGCTTCGACGACATCCCCGAGGCGGCGTTCTACTGGCCGCCGCTGACCAGCGTCCGCCAGGACTTCGTGGAGCTCGGACGCCGGTGCGTGGCCGCGCTGCTCAGCCTGATCGAGGGCGACCGGCCGGAGAAGGCGGCGCCGATCGCTCCGCAGCTGGTCGTCCGCGGATCCACGGCCGTCCCCCGGAGCGCGAGCGTCACCGCCTCGCGCTGACCGGCGGCCGCGACGCCCTCGCGCCGCGACCGCCCGGGATCACTCGCCGTGAGCGGCGATCGACACGTCGTTCCAGCGCTTCCAGGTCTCGAGGCGCGACTCGTAGTCCGCCGTCGCGATGCCCAGCGGCGCGCGCCCGAAGAAGATCCGCAGCGGCGGCTCGTCCGCGTCCACGACCGCGAGGATCCCGAGGCGCGAGGCCCGCGGGTCGCCCTGCTGAGCGGCGGAGGGGCGTCGGCTCGCTGCCTCCCGGACCTCGTCGTACGCGGCGATCGGCTCGCTGCGCGACGCGGAGGGACCGGACCAGTCGGTCGAGTACCCGCCGGGCTCGACGAGGGTCACGTGGATCCCGAAGCCGGCGACCTCGGCGGCCAGCGACTGGGTGAAGCCCTCGAGCGCCCACTTCGACGCGTGGTACGCGCCGATCGAGGGGAACGCGCTGATGCCGCCGATGCTCGACACCTGGACGATGTGGCCCGAGCCCTGCTCGCGGAGGATCGGCAGCGCGGCCTGGGTGACCCAGAGGGCGCCGAAGACGTTGGTCTCGAGCTGCGCGCGGACCTCCTCCTCGGTGAGCTCCTCGATCATGCCGAAGTGCCCGTAGCCGGCGTTGTTGATCACGACGTCCAGTCGGCCGAACCGGTCGGCCGCGGCCTGCACGGCGGCGAAGCCGGCCTCGCGGTCGGTCACGTCGAGGGTCAGCGGGAGGAACGTGTCCGGGTACTCCTCGACGAGGGCGTCGAGGGTCTCGATCCGGCGGGCGGTCCCGGCGACCGAGTCGCCGCGCTCGAGCGCCGCCTCGGCCCACTCGCGGCCGAAGCCCTTCGAGGCGCCGGTGATGAACCAGGTCTTCGTCATGGTGTGCGTCCTTTCGACAGTGCTGGACGCAACGCCGACGGCTCCGGCTTCCTTCCGGGGCCGGGGACCCTTGACAGCACCGCTCCGAGAGCGGACGACGCGCCGCGGGTGTCCCGTTACCGAGTCGAGACGTGCGCGTTGACACGAACGGCGCCGTCGGGTCTAGCATGACGCAATGTGATCGCTCACATGGCATCACATCTCCGCCCCGATCCCGAGGGCGGCCCTGCATCCACTGCATTCAATGACGAAGGAATCACAGTGACCACAATGAAGCGCGCTCTCATCGCCGGCATCGCCGGCGGAGCGATGATCCTCTCCCTCGCCGCCTGCTCCTCCGGAACCGGTGGCGGCTCGGGCTCGGGATCCGGCGACGGCGGCCTCGTCGGCGTCGCGATGCCGACCAAGTCGTCCGAGCGCTGGATCGCTGACGGCAACAACGTCAAGTCGCAGCTCGAGGAGGCCGGCTACCAGGTCGACCTTCAGTACGCCGAGGACGACATCCCCACCCAGGTCTCGCAGCTCGAGAACATGATCACCAAGGGCGCCAAGGCCCTGATCGTCGCCTCGATCGACGGCACCACCCTCACGAGCGTGCTCGAGGAGGCCAAGGCCAACGACATCCCCGTCATCGCCTACGACCGCCTCATCCGCGACTCCGAGAACGTGGACTACTACGCCACGTTCGACAACTACAAGGTGGGCGTCCAGCAGGCCACCTCGCTCCTCGCGGGCCTCGGTCTCACCGACCTCACCGGCGCGAAGGCCGCCGACGCCCCTGCCGGCCCGTTCAACGTCGAGCTGTTCGCCGGCAGCCCCGACGACAACAACGCCACGTTCTTCTTCAACGGCGCGATGGACACCCTCCAGCCGTACATCGACGACAAGACGCTCGTCGTGAAGTCCGGCGAGACCGACTTCAACACCGTCGCCACGCTCCGCTGGGACGGCGAGGTCGCCCAGAGCCGCATGGAGGACATCCTCACCAAGACGTACTCCGACGGCTCCAAGGTCCAGGGCGTCCTCTCGCCCTACGACGGCCTCAGCCGCGGCATCATCTCGGCTCTGACCGACGCCGGCTACACCGTCGGCTCCGACTTCCCGATCATCACCGGTCAGGACGCCGAGCTCGACTCCGTCAAGGCGATCATCGCCGGCGAGCAGTACGCGACCATCTACAAGGACACCCGCGAGCTCGCCAAGGAGGCCGTGAAGATGGCCCAGGCCGTGCTCGAGGGCACCGAGCCCGAGGTCAACGACACCGACACCTACGACAACGGCAAGAAGGTCGTCCCGTCCTTCCTGCTCGAGCCGGTCATCGTCACCAAGGACCAGATCCAGTCCGTCCTCGTCGACGGCGGCTACTACACCGACGCGGAAGTGAACGGCTAGTCCTCTCTCCTCACCCGAGAAGGAACACCCCGGGAGGGCGCCCACCGGGCGCCCTCCCCCACTACGAAGGAAGGGAGGCGGCGTGACCTCGAACATCCTCGAGATGCGCGGCATCACCAAGACGTTCCCGGGCGTGAAGGCGCTCCAGGACGTCACGCTCAACGCACAGCGCGGCGAAGTCCACGCGATCTGCGGGGAGAACGGCGCCGGCAAGTCGACGCTGATGAAGGTCCTGTCGGGCGTCTACCCGCACGGGACCTACGAGGGCGACATCGTCTTCGAGGACGAGGTGATGCAGTTCGCCAGCATCCGCGACTCGGAGGCGAAGGGCATCGTCATCATCCACCAGGAGCTGGCCCTCAGCCCCTACCTCTCCATCGCGGAGAACATCTTCCTCGGCAACGAGGTGCGCGGCTTCGGCGGCCTGATCGACTGGTACAAGACCAACCAGGAGGCGGCGGCGCTGCTGGCTCGCGTGGGTCTGCGCGAGAACCCGACCACCAAGATCATGGAGATCGGAGTCGGCAAGCAGCAGCTCGTCGAGATCGCGAAGGCGCTCTCCAAGCGGGTCAAGCTGCTCATCCTCGACGAGCCCACCGCGGCCCTGAACGACGAGGACTCGGACCACCTGCTCGACCTGATCCTGCACCTCAAGGAGCAGGGCATCACGTCGATCATCATCAGCCACAAGCTGAACGAGATCAAGAAGATCGCGGACACCGTCACGGTCATCCGCGACGGCAAGACCATCGAGACGATCGCTCACGACGACGTCACCGAGGACCGCATCATCAAGGACATGGTCGGCCGCGACCTCGACCACCGCTACCCGGACCACACGCCGCACATCGGCGAGGAGATCCTGCGCGTGGTCGACTGGACGGCCCACCACCCCCAGGACCCGACCCGCGTCATGGTGGACAAGGTCAACCTGACGGTGCACCGCGGCGAGATCGTCGGCATCGCCGGGCTCATGGGCGCCGGGCGCACCGAGTTCGCGATGAGCCTCTTCGGCCGCTCCTACGGCAGCCGCATCTCCGGCCAGGTCTTCAAGGCCGGCAAGGAGATCAAGATCCGCAACGTCTCGGAGGCGATCGCCCACGGGCTCGCCTACGCGACCGAGGACCGCAAGCACTACGGCCTCAACCTCATCGACGACATCAAGCGGAACATCTCGCTCGCGTCGCTCGACAAGGTCGCCCGCGGCGGACTCGTCGACGACAACCGCGAGTTCGAGGTCGCCAACGAGTACCGCGGCAGCATGAACATCAAGTCGCCGACCGTGCTCGCCAAGACCGGGAAGCTCTCCGGCGGCAACCAGCAGAAGGTCGTCCTGTCGAAGTGGATCTACTCCGACCCGGACGTCCTCATCCTCGACGAGCCCACCCGCGGCATCGACGTGGGTGCGAAGTACGAGATCTACACCATCATCAACCGGCTCGCGGCGCAGGGTAAGGGGATCATCGTCATCTCCTCCGAGCTGCCGGAGCTGCTCGGCATCTGCGACCGCGTCTACGCGCTGTCGGAGGGCCGGATCACGGGCGAGCTGCCCATCGCCGAGGCGACGCCCGAGGCGGTCCTCACCCTCATGACCCAGGAGAAGCAACGATGACCGATCTGCAGAACGAACCGTCCACCGCGGCCGGTGCGCAGGTGAAGCCCACCGAGAACGCCTTCACGAAGCGCCTCAGCCACGTGCTGGGCGACCTCGGCAAGAACGGCATCTTCATCGCCCTCATCGTGGTGGTGCTGCTGTTCGAGGTGATGACCGGCGGAATCCTCCTCCGCCCCCAGAACATCTCGAACCTGATCGTCCAGAACGGCTACATCCTGATCCTCGCCATCGGCATGGTGATGGTCATCGTGGCCGGGCACATCGACCTCTCGGTCGGCTCGGTCGCGGCGTTCGTCGGAGCGATCTCGGGCGTCTTCGCGGTCAACATGGGTCTCCCGTGGTGGCTGTCGATCGTCCTCTCCCTCCTCATCGGCGCCCTGGTCGGAGCGTGGCAGGGCTTCTGGATCGCGTACGTCGGGATCCCGGCGTTCATCGTGACCCTGGCGGGCATGCTGATCTTCCGCGGCCTGGCGCTCGTCGTCCTCGGCAACGCGAACATCGGCTCCTTCCCGACCGAGTACCGCGCGCTGGGCAACGGCTTCCTCACCGACCTGTTCGGCGAGACCGACCTCGACCCGCTGTCGCTCGTCATCGGCGCGCTCGCGATCGTCGCCTTCGCCGTGCAGTCCGTGCGCACCCGCCGCGGCCGCCAGAAGTACGCGCAGAGCGTCGAGCCGGGCGCCTGGTTCGTCACCAAGCTCGTCCTCGTCTCCGTCGTGATCGCGGCCTTCTCCTTCGCGCTGGCCACCTTCAAGGGCATCCCGGTCACCCTGATCGTGCTCGCCGTGCTCGTCCTGATCTACGGCGTGGTCATGAACCGCTCCGTCTTCGGCCGTCACGTCTACGCGATCGGCGGCAACCTGCACGCCGCGGAGCTGTCCGGCATCAAGACCCGCAACGTCACCTTCTGGCTGTTCGTCAACATGGGCGTCCTCGCGGCGCTGGCCGGCCTCGTCTTCACCGCGCGACTCAACCTCGCCGGCCCGAAGGCGGGCGACGGCTTCGAGCTCGAGGCCATCTCGGCCGCCTTCATCGGCGGCGCGGCGGTCCAGGGCGGCGTCGGCACCATCGGCGGCGCGATCATCGGTGGCCTCATCATCGGCGTCCTGAACAACGGCATGTCGATCATGGGCATCGGCATCGAGTGGCAGCAGGCGGTCAAGGGCCTCGTGCTCCTGCTCGCGGTCGCCTTCGACGTCTACAACAAGCGCCGCTCGGGCGGACGCTAGGCCCTGCGGTCGTGCCCGACTGGTCGCGGTTCCTGCCGCTGAGCACCGGGCCCTCGGTCGACGAGACGGGCGTCAGCAACGACTGGCGCCCCCTCGTCGCCGAGAGGCTCGACCGCCTCGCCGTCCTGGCCGCCTCCCCCTCCACCACGGAGGGCGAGGCGGCCAGTGCCGTCTCCCGGGACGCCCTGCTCGGAGAGCTCGTCGTGCGGCTCTCGAGCAGCACCGGCCAGCGCCTCGCGACGCGGATGGGCGCCCGAGAGGCCTCCTCCCCTCCTCCTCCCGCCGAGATCGCCCCGGCCCTGGCCGCTCTCGCCTCCGCTCGCCGCGCGGGCGCGGGTCCCCGCTCGGTCGCCGAGCTGGTCGAGGTCGTCCGCGTCGAGCTCGCGCTCTCCCCCGAGCCGCTCGCCCTCTCCTCCCGCATCACCGGCGGGGTGGCCCTGGACCGCCTGCAGCGCGCGCCGCTCGCGATCCGCGCCGCCGTTCGCGGTCGCACCCTCGCTCCGACCGACGCGGAGTGGGAGCTCGGCTCCGGCCCCGCCCTGCGCGTGCCGGCCGACGCGATCCTCCGCTTCCTGCTCGGCCTCGGGCCCTTCCCCGCCGAGCCGACCGCCTAGGCGGCGCCGCCTCCTGCCCCCGGGCGGAGGCGGCGCCGCCCCGGTCGTAGCATCGGAGGATGACGCGCTCACTGCCGAGAAGCACCCCGTCCGCCCGCTCCGTCGACGCCGAGGGAGTGCTGGCCTTCGTCGGAGGGGTCGAGGCCGCTCCCGGCGTCGAGCTGCACGGGCTGATGGTCGTGCAGGGCGGCGACGTCGTCGCCGAGGGCTGGTGGGCGCCGTACTCGGCCGAGCGGCTGCACCTCTTCTACTCGCTGAGCAAGAGCTTCACCGCGACCGCCGTCGGCCTCGCGGTCGCCGAGGGCCTGGTCGACCTGGACGCCACCGTCCTCTCGTACTTCCCCGAGCTCGACGACGAGATCACCGACCCGCGCTCGCGTGCGATCCGCGTCCGCCACGTCCTCGCGATGGCGAGCGGCCACTCCGCCGAGACGATCGACCGTGCCGAGAAGACGGACCCGGCCGACCTGGTGCGCGGCTTCCTCCTCCTCCCGCCGGAGCAGGAGCCGGGCAGCGTCTTCGCCTACAACCAGCCCTGCACCTTCGCCGCCGCCGCGATCGTGCAGCGCGTGAGCGGGCAGTCGCTGACCGACTACCTGCGCCCGCGCCTGCTCGATCCGCTCGGCATCGGCGAGGTCGCCTGGCATCGCGACGACTCGGGGCGCGAGCTCGGCTACAGCGGGCTGCACGCCACCACCGAGGCGGCCGCTGCGCTCGGACTGCTGTACCTGCAGGAGGGGCGCTGGGGCGACCGGCGGATCCTCTCGCCGGAGTGGGTCGCCGAGGCGTCCAGCGCGCACGTCCCGACCCACGAGGACGGCGGACCGGACTGGCAGCAGGGCTACGGCTTCCAGTTCTGGCGGTCGCTGCACGGCTACCGCGCGGACGGCGCGTACGGGCAGTTCAGCCTGATCGTGCCCGAGCACGAGCTCGTGATCGCGCTGACCGGCCAGACCTCGGACACGCAGACGCTGCTCGCGCTCGCCTGGGAGCACCTGCTCCCCGCCGTCGGCCGAGAGTCCACGGCGGAGGCCGACGCCCGACTGGCCGACCGGCTGTCGGAGCTCGCCCTGCCCCCGCTCGGGGGCGCCTCCCCCGCGACCGGGAGCTACACGCCGGTGGGATCGTGGCCCGACGCCGTCGAGGTGACGGCCGACGAGGGCGGCTGGACGCTCGCGCTGATCGAGGGCGACGAGCCCTTCGCCGTGACGCCCGGCGCAGGAGCCTGGACCGTCGACGGGCCGTTCGCGGCGAGCGCCGGACCCTCGGGCGACGGCGTCCTGGTCGACATCGTGTTCTTCGAGACCCCGCACCGCCTGCACGTCGAGCTCGCTCCCGACCGCACCGCCTGCGTCCGCTGGGAGACGGAGCCGCTGCACGACGGCCCGCTCGCCGGGCTGCGCGCCCCGCGCTGACGGCAGGACCCGCTCCGCTCATCCGTCGCGAACGGCCCGTCCGCCCCTCGACGACGGGCCGTTCGCGACGGATCGAGAGGGGTCGCGCTCGGCCGTGCGGACCGCGCGCATCGGGCGGTGCACACCGGGGGTCGACGAGTCGAGGAGCGGAGTGGGCACGAGGGTCCTTCCTGGGTGGCGGCGCTCTGGCACAATCGTCGGAGCGCTGCTCCGGAACATTGCGGAGCGCTGCTCCGGAACGTGGTGGAGCTGCGCTCGGAGACATTACGGAGCGCCGCTCCGAAAAGCAAGGAGAACCGATGAGCGACCGTGTGCCCCGCACGCCCGGCCGACCGCGGACGAGTCGCGACGCACTGCTCGCCGCCGCGGCGACGGTGTTCGTGGCCTCCGGCGTGGACGCGCCGGTCCGCGAGATCGCGGAGGAGGCCGGCGTCGGCGTGGGGACGATCTACCGGCACTTCCCGACCCGCTCGGAGCTCGTGGTCGCCGTCTACCGCCACCAGGTCGAGGCCTGCGCGGAGACGGGCCCACGGCTGCTCGCGGACAGCGCGACTCCGGAGGCCGCCCTCCGGGCCTGGGTCGCCCACTTCGTCGACCTCCTGGTGACCAAGCACGGCCTCGCCGGTGCGCTCCAGGGCGACAGCGCCGGATCCGACGCCCTGCACGCCTACTTCGTGGAGCGGCTCGTCCCCGTCTGCGGCGACCTGCTCGAGGCGGCACGACCCGCCCGGATCCCGGCGTCGAGCCTCAGCGGCTACATGCTCCTCAAGGGCATCGGCAACCTCTGCATCGGCGCCGCCCACGATCCGGACTACGACGCCGACACCCTCGTGCAGGCCCTCGTCACCGGAGCGCTACGGGCGGATCAGCCCTGATCGCCTCCACGGTCCGCTCGACCGCGTCCTCGACCGCCGCCCTGCGGCTCGCGTCGTCCTCGCGCTCGGACTCGTGGACGAAGACGGCCCCGCCGCGCCGGGCTCCGCAGTAGTCGATGATCCCGTGCTGGATCTGCGTCAGCAGCGCCTGCTCGTAGCCGTGCCGCTCGTAGGCCCCGGCGGAGTCCCCCGCGACGAGGACGAGGTGGACGGTCAGAGCGCCGAGCCTGCGCTGCGTGCCGTGGACGGGGTCGATGTCGAAGGCCCAGCCCGCGAGGAAGACGCGGTCGATCCAGCCCTTCAGCAGCGCGGGCATCGACCACCAGTAGACGGGGAAGACGAGCACGAGGTGGTCCACGCCGTCGAGCCGGCGCTGCTCGCGGAGGACGTCGTCGGGAACCGGGCCGACACCGCGGTAGCGGTCCCGGTCGGCCGCGCCGAACCGCGGGTCGAAGCCCTCGGCGTCGAGGTCGGCCGTCTCCACTCCGTCGGGGCCGAGCTCGTACCGCAGCCGCCGGGCGAGGGCGGCGGTGAGGGAGTCGCGGTCGGGGTGCGCGGTGACGAGGAGGGTGCTCACCGCTCCAGTGAACCGCACCCGCCCTGCGGCACCCTGGCAGGATGACCCGGTGACTCCGCACCGCTCCCCCCGCCGCCCCGACGTCGTCTCCGTCGAGCTCGTCGGTGGACCGGAGCCGCTCGAGCTCGCCCTGCACGAGTACGACCCCGAGTGGTCCGCCCTGTTCGAGGAGCACCGGCGGCGCATCCTCGGGGCCGTCCCGGGCGTGCGTGTCGAGCACATCGGCTCGACCTCCGTCCCGGGCCTGCCCGCGAAGCCGATCGTCGACGTGCTGGTCGTCGTGCCCGACGTCACGGCGGAGGAGGACCACGTCGCGCCGCTGCTCGAGGCCGGCTACGTCCTGCGCACCCGCGAGCCCGGGCACCGGCTCGTCCGCACGCCCGGACGGGACGCCCACGTCCACATCTACGAGGAGGGTCATCCCGCGATCGACGCGTACCTCCTCCTGCGCGACCGGCTGCGCACCGACCCGTCCGACCGCGAGCTCTACCGCAGCACGAAGGCGTCTCTCCTCCTCCGGCGCTGGGAGGACGGGAACGACTACGCCGAGGCGAAGTCCGCCGTGATCGCGGCCATCCTCGAGCGCGCGAGATCCTCGCAGCCCTGAGATCGATATCCGGAAGAACTGAGCGGGCTCGATAGCGCTCGCCAGGCGGTCGGCGGCTAGGCCGCACCGCACGTTCGATCGCCTCGAGCCCTCCGGCTCGGGGGCGATCGCGGTTCGGGCGTCGGAGCTTCCGAATGTCCATATGTGAAAACCTAGGGATATTAGGATCAACGCGTGCCCCGTCGCTCCCTCACCCGCTCCGCCGTCATCGATCGCGCCGCCGCGATCGCCGACGCCGATGGTCTCGCCGCCGTGACCCTGGCCGCCGTCGCCCGCTCGCTCGAGGTGCAGACGCCGAGCCTCTACACGCACGTCCGCGATCTCGCCGCACTCCGCGACGGCGTCACGGTCCTGGCCCTCGACGAGCTGTCCGACCGCATCGCCGTCGCGATCGCCGGACGCTCCGCCCGGGAGGCGCTGGACGGCTTCGCCGACGCCCACCGCTCCTTCGCGCGCGAGCGGCCGGGCCTGTGGGAGTCGCTGCAGCGCACTGCGGGGCCGGACGCGGTCGCCGCCCCGGCCGCCCGCCGCGTCGTGCAGCTCACAGATGCGGTCCTCCTCGGCTACGCGATCCCCGCCGAGGACCGGGTGCACGCCGTCCGAGTGACGGGCGCCGCTCTGAACGGCTTCCTCACCCTCGAACGGCTCGGGAGTTTCGCGCACAGCAGCCCGACCCCCGCGCAGTCGTGGAGCGAGCTCCTCGCCTGCCTGCACTTTCTTTTCAGCCACTGGACCCGCCGGAAGGACATCCCCGCATGATCAGCACACCCCTCACCGAACGGCTCGTCCACGGCGCGATCGAGCTGGAGGAGGTGCCCCGCGGAGTCCGGCCGCACCGCCTCCCCCGCGCGGTCCGCGAGCGCGATGCGGATGCGCAGCTCCTGCTGATGGAGGCGCAGCCCTCGGGTGTCCGGATCTCCTTCGTCACCGAGGCGCGACGGATCGAGCTCGACGTGCACGCGACACGGGTCGCCTATCGGGGGCTGCCCCGGCCGCGCGGCGCAGTCGACGCGGTCGTCGACGGCGAGATGACCGCCTCCCACGCGCTCACCGGAGGCGACGCGATCGAATTCGACCTCGCGACCGGTGACCGGGCCCTCCTCCCCGGACCTCTCGACACGGTCGGGCTCGACCTCCCGGCCGGGCCGTCTCGCGTGGAGCTGCTCCTCCCGCACAACGAGGCGGTGGACCTCGTGGCCCTGCGGTCCGACGCACCGCTCGAACCCGCGCCGCTCTCCGGCCCCGTCTGGCTACACCACGGCAGTTCGATCAGCCAGGGCTCGAACGCGGCGCGCCCCTCGGGCATCTGGCCGGCCGTGGCCGCCCGGGCGAGCGGCGCCCGCCTGGTGAACCTCGGCTTCGGTGGGAGCGCACTCGTCGACCCCTTCACCGCTCGCGTGATGCGGGACACTCCTGCCGACCTGATCAGTGTCGCGCTCGGCATCAACCTCGTGAACCTCGACGGCATGCGCCGCCGCACCTTCGTGCCGGCGGTGCACGGCTTCCTCGACACGATCCGCGAGGGCCATCCCGCGACGCCGCTGCTCCTCGTCACTCCGCTCTTCTGCGGGATCCACGAGGACACGCCGGGGCCGGGCGACGTCGATCCCGCGTCCTTCACGACCGGGGCGCCGCGCTTCGTCGCGACCGGCGACCCGGGCGACACCGCGAACGGACGGCTGACCCTGCGGATCGTCCGCGAGGCGCTGGCCGAGGTCGTCGCCGCGCGCTCCGACGACCCGGACCTGCGACTGCTCGACGGGCTCGCGCTCTACGGGCCGGACGACGCCCAGCGGCTCCCGCTCCCGGACGGCCTGCACCCGGATCCGGAAGCGCACGAGCTCATCGGCCGCCGGTTCGCGGAGCTCGCCTTCGGCCCGGGCGGGGCGTTCGCGCCGGAGCGCTGAGCGGCCAAGACGGAGCCCGGGCGGCCGTCCGACGCCGGGCCGTCGGTCGATCAGGATGTTGACGTCATCAGAGCCTCGTGGAAGCCTGATGTTTGCGTGAACATGCGCGAAGTCCCCGGTGCAAAGGAGCACAGCATGACGTCTCGACCACGAACGGCCGCCGCGGCGGTGGCCGCGCTGCTCGTCGCAGCACTCCTGGGGACAGGAGCGCAGTCGGCCTCGGCCGCCGTGGCCACGGATCCCGACGACGGAGTGCCGCGCACCTCGACGCCCGTGACCTACACCGACTACCCGGCGGTCCAGGACCCGGGCAGCACCGCGGCCGGCTACTTCCAGCCCTACTGGTACGACACCGACGGCCGCCACATCCAGGCGCACGGCGGCCAGATCGTCACCGTCGAGGAGGGCGGTCAGCAGGTCCAGTACTGGTACGGCGAGGACCGCACGAAGGGCTACTGGAACAGCCCCGGAGTCGCGGTCTACCGCTCCACCGACGGCCACAACTGGGAGAACAAGGGCACCGCGCTGCGCAGCGTCTCGGCTCCGGCCGACCTCGAGGCCCCCTACTTCGACGCGCTCTACGACACCGTCGACGACTCCGGAGCCCCTCGCGCCGACCGCATCGCGGAGCTCGACTACCACCTCGACACGACGCAGGCCTCGCCGAACACCGCCATCTTCGAGCGCCCGAAGGTCCTCTTCAACGAGAAGACCGGCAAGTGGGTCATGTGGTGGCACTCCGACGGCCGCATCACCCCGGGTGGCAGCACCTATGCGCGCTCGATGGCGGGAGTCGCCGTCTCGGACAGCCCGACCGGGCCCTTCACGCTCCAGGGCGTCTACCGCCTCTACAACCGCACGGACTACAAGTCCTGCACCACCTCCGCCGTGCCTGGCCAGGCACGGGACATGACCGTCTTCCAGGACGAGGACGGCACCGCGTACATCTCCTACTCCTCCGAGGAGAACTACTCGCTCTACGTGGCGAAGCTGGACGCCGACTACACCAACGTCGAGCGGACCACCACGACCGACACCCTCGACGCGAACCAGTACTCGGCCGACGGGACGTACCCCTACGTCTTCGCCGACGGTGCGGCCGGAGCACCGGTGCGCGGCACCGACTTCCAGATCGTGAAGGAGTGCGGACACCTCGAGGCGCCCGCGATCTTCGCCAACGGCGGCAAGTACTACACGATCGCCTCCGGAGCGACCGGCTGGGCGCCGAACCCGCAGACCTACTACACCGCCGACTCGATCCTCGGCGCGTGGACCCGCGGAGTCGAGAAGGGCGACGCCGACGAGAACGTCGCCTACAACGCGATCCCGGAGGGCGGCGACGGCCTGCTCTCGATCGGCGACTCCCGCAAGACCACCTTCGGCTCGCAGTCGACGAACGTCCTCACCCTCGCTCCCGGGAAGTACGTCTACATGGGCGACCGCTGGAACGAGGGCAAGTCGGACTCGACCTACGTCTGGCTCCCGATGACGGTCGGTGAGAACGGCCGCCTCGAGATGCGGAATCCGGCTCAGGAGGACCCGGCGCGCTGGGGATCCGGCTGGAACCTCTCCTACTGGGACGACAAGGGGGTCGGCGAGGGCGTCTGGTCGGTCGTGGACGCCCGTCTGCCGAAGCAGGTCCGCCGCGGCGCCGACATCGCCGCCGCGCTCCCCTCGACGGTCTCGGTCGCGAGCAACGGCTCGACCCGCGACGTCGCCGTGACCTGGGCCGCCCCCGGCCCCGCCGAGCTCGGCACGGTGCAGGTGACGGGCACGCTCGCCGCCGACGCCGGGTTCTCCTCCGGCCGCCGCTTCACCCGCACGATCGAGGTGGCGGAGCCGGGCATCGCGAACCTCGCTCCCGGAGCCTCGGTCGCGGTCTCGAGCCGCACGGATCTCGCCGGCAAGCTCATCGACGGCGACGTCAAGGGCAAGGGCTGGGACGACTGGTCCTCATCCGGCTACCCGCGCGACAGCCGCCTCTCCTTCTCCTGGGGCGCGGCGCAGAACCTCGACTCGGTCACGGTCAGCACCTACAAGGACGGTGCGACCGCCACCTGGCCGTCGAGGATCGAGGTCGAGTACCAGGTGAACGGCGCATGGACGACTTCCTCCGTCGCCACCACCCTCAGCCAGGCCGCGACCGGATCCGCCCCGACGGCGATCCTCGACCTGTCCTCCCTGCCCGACACCACGGGCCTCCGCCTGCACCTCACCAGCGCGGCGAACACGTGGCAGTCGGTCTCGGAGGTGCAGATCTGGGGCACCGCGCCGCCGACGAACGTCTGCCGCGTTCCCGGGGCCGCAGTCTCGGCGTCGTTCAGCCAGACGAAGTACGCGACCCTCCCCGCGAAGAACGCCTGCGACGGCAACGTCAGCACCCCCTGGTCGACCTGGACCGACGGCACCTTCGCCGGCAGCGCCGAGTTCACGCTGACGAACACCGAGGCGCACCGCGTCGCCGGGCTCACCTTCACCAACACCGAGGGCACCCTGGCGTCGGTGAGCGTGGCCTACCGCGCCGAGGACGGCACCTGGAAGCCGACCACCGCGCAGAACGTCGCTCCGGCGGCGAACGGCACGCTGACCACGATCCCGTTCGCGGCGGTCTCGGCCACCGGCCTGAAGCTGACCTTCTCCACGCCGGGCTCGTTCCTCAAGATCGGCGAGATCGTCGTCCCCGAGGCGGCCGCCCCGGCGCTGACGGTGCCGGTGACCGTGACGTCGCGCTGTGTGGCCGGGAAGGCGGTGCTGACTGTCCTCGCCAAGAACGGCGGCACCGCTCCGATCGACGTCGCGATGGCCTCGGCCTACGGCTCGAAGACGGTCACCGCGGTGGCCGCGGGTGCGAGCGGATCGGCCGCGTTCACCACCCGCCTGACGAGCATGCCGGGCAGCCAGGTGACGGTGACCGCCACGGCGGGCTCCGAGACCCTCGCGCAGACGGTGGCCTACCCGGCCCGCGTCTGCTGAGCGCACGGCGGCCGGTCGACCGGCCGTGACGGAGGAGGGAGTGCCCGCGGGCGCTCCCTCCTCTGCGTGTGCGGCGCATCATCCGACGCGCAGGGCGAGTGCGGGCTCGATGTGCGCGGCTCAGGGCACCAGATGCCGAAGGACGTGCCGGGCCTGGGCGGGAGCGCCGTCACGTCGATCTCCGCGGGCGAGAAGGAACGGCCGCTCCCCCGCAGGCGCTCCCCGAGAAGGAGATCGGTCGCCTGATCGATCCGGCTCAGCGCCGCCTCGTCGAGGAGGTGGGCGCACGAGCGTGGCCGAGCCCCGCTGGCGCGCTCCGCGGCACTCCACCCGGAAGCGGGGGTGCAGAGCACTTCGCGCTCCTGGTAGTAATCACAGGCGGGCGCATCGCAGAGCCCGCAGAACTGGACCGTCCGTGACCCGCACCACCCGCGCTCTCGCCGCGTTCGTCCCGACGACGACCCTCGTGCTCTCCGTGGTGTTCGCCTCCGCCGCACTCGCGCCCGAGGCGATGACCGCCCCGGAAGCGGTGTCGACGCCGACCGCCGCCTCGCCCGCGGAGGATGCGGCGCCGACTGCGGACCCCTCCGCTCCCGGTGCGGGATCCGGCGCCTCCGACCGCCGCTCCTCGAGCCCCTCCTCCGCGGACCCCGTCGACCCCGCGCAGCCGACGACCGGCTCCTCCCCCGTGAACCGGCGCTGGAGGGCGGGCTCCCCACGGTCACCGTCACCGACTCGCGCGTCGGCGCGCAGAACGACTGGTACGTCCTCGCCTCGGCGAGCGCCCTCACCGGCCCGAGCGCCTCGATCGGAGCCGACCACCTCGGCTGGACCCCGCGCCTGATCACCGGCACCGGCGCCGTCGCGGGCGATCCGGTCGCCTCCTCCCTCGAGGGCGGCGCGGGCCTGCGCGACGCGCTGCTGCTCGGAGCCGCCGGCGGGGCCGGCACCTGGAGCGCCGACGCCGAGCTGCGGCTGCTGGCCGAGCCGGACGTCGAGGCCGGCTCCTACCGCTCGACGATCACGCTGTCGCTGTTCGCCTAGGCGCGGACCAGCGCAACGGCCGGGGACCGCGCCCCGCGGTCACTCCTGAGCGACCGCGACCGCCACGACGAGCGCGGAGTGGACCGTCGGCTCCGAGACGGCGAAGTAGCGGCTCGAGCCCTCGATCCAGGCCTCGGTCGCACCCTCCCTGGTGCGGAAGCGGACGGGCTCGTCGCTCGAGGTCCCGCGCCCGTCGGCCTTCGCGACCGCCTGCGAGCGCAGATCGGCGAGCACCTGCTCCGCCGTCGTCGCCCCGGAGGCCACGCGGTCGCGGACGGTGCGGGCGCGCACCGCGTCGATCCCGATGTCGCGTCCGGTCGCCAGCGCCGCGACCACCGCGCCGTCGCAGTGCGCGATGCTGATCCGCATCCGCTCCAGCGCCGGGTGCTCGCCGCGGAGCACCGGGCGGCCGTGCGGTCCGGAGCAGCGCTCGCAGCGCGCGTCCACGGCGACCTCGAGGGGATCGATCCCGAGCGTCTCGGCGGCCAGCTCGCGCACGAGGACCCGGCCGAGGAGGAACCCGTCCCGGACCTCGCGCCGACTCGTCGCCTCGTAGCGCAGGCGCTCGGCGAGGGTGAGCAGGCGCAGCATCCGGTGGCGGGCGGAGTCGAGGACCTCGGGCCGCGCCCAGCGCAGCTGCACGTCGTCGGTGGCGAGGAGGGGGAGTCCGGTCATGCCCCGGACGCTACGCACGCCAGGCGACATCGGCGTGACGGGAGGGTGGCCGGAGGGAGACGGGCCGCTGTTGACTGGGAGGCGTGCAGACCTTCCTCCCCTACCCCGACTTCCACCGCAGCGTCCGCGCCCTCGACGGCAAGCGGCTCGGCAAGCAGCGCGTCGAGACGCTGCAGGTCATGCGGGCGCTGACCGTCCCGGGGTACGGCTGGCAGAACCACCCCGTCACGCGGATGTGGCGGGGCTACCGGCCGGCGCTGATGACCTACCAGCGCGAGACCTGCGCGGAGTGGACGGAGCGCGGCTTCGCCGACACGTGCCTCGTGAAGACCGAGGAGGCCCTCGCCGCCGCCCCGGAGGATCTCGCCGCCTACCTGACCGGCGACTACCCGCTCCCGCCGTGGTTCGGCGACGAGCGGCTGCACCTCTCGCACCGCTCGAAGCTCGTGGCCAAGGACGAGGACCACTACGGCCCGCTGTTCCCCGGGACGCCGCCGGGGCTCGACTACCTCTGGCCCGTCGGCGCCTGAGCTCAGGCCGCGGGCGGGCGGAGGAACGGGATCGCGATGCGCGGACGGAACACCTCGCGCTGGTTCGCCTTCACCAGTCCGCAGATGATCAGCACGAAGTGCACCAGCCAGAGCACGGCGAACAGCGTGATCGGGATGCCGATCGGATAGAAGTCCTTCGCGAGCGGGGTGTCGGAGGCGGCGAAGAGCAGCACGACGTGCGCGCCGAGCGTCACGACCCCGATCAGGATCACCGTCAGGCCCCAGTTCGCCGCGTTCCGCGCGTTCTCGGCGGCGAGCCCGCCCTTCCTCCGGGCGGACGGGTACACGGAGGCCATGACGATGCCGCCCACGATCAGGCTGAGGAACGGGATCCCGATGAACGCGAGGAAGCCGAGAGCGTACGAGAGGGCGCCCGTGGGCGGTGCGGGGACGGCCTGCGGAGGAGCGACCGGAGCGGCCTCCGGGGTCGTCGCGTCGGCCGGTCGAAGGTCGGAGGAGGGGCTCGCCATGCCGACAGCCTAGGGAACGCCGTCCCCCGGGGGCGGTCAGGGTCTTTTCAGGCCTCTGGCCGGGCCTTCGTCTTCGGGGGCTCTCGGGTTAGTCTGTCGAGGTTGACCTGCCGCACGGAGCGTGCAGGGCGTCGGCCGCGGTCGTCGCAGCATCCGGGGGGATTCGCGAAGGAGAAGGTTTGGCGTCCGACAGAAGGACCACCGGTGGTGTGGTCAAGGCGATCGTGGGCTTCCTGGGCATGAGCGTCGTGGCCGGAGTCCTCGTGACCGCCACCGTCACCCCGGCCGTGGCGCTCGCCGGAGTCGCCGCGAACCAGTCGATCGGCGTCTTCGACGGCCTGCCCGACTACCTCGAGGTCGACAAGCTCTCCGAGAAGAGCAACATCTACGCGACCGGCTCCGACGGCCCGCAGCTGCTCGCCTCCTTCTACGTCGAGAACCGCGTCGAGGTGCCGCTCGACCGCATCGCCCAGGCCGCCAAGGACGCCGCCGTCTCGGGTGAGGACCCCCGCTTCTACGACCACGGCGGAGTCGACCTCCCCGGCACCCTCCGCGCCGTCGCGCAGACCTATGTGCTCGGCAACGACGTGCAGGGCGGATCCTCGATCACCCAGCAGTACGTGAAGAACGTCCTCGTCGAGAAGGCCGTCCGCAACATCTCGGACGACGCCGAGCGCGCGGCCGCGATCGACGAGGCCACCCGGACCTCCCCCGAGCGGAAGCTCCGCGAGATGAAGCTCGCCATCGGCCTCGAGAAGCAGTACACGAAGGACCAGATCCTCCAGGGCTACCTCAACATCGCGTTCTTCGGAGGCACCACCTACGGCCTCGAGACCGCCGCGAACTACTACTACGCGACCTCGGCCGCGGACCTCTCGATCGCCCAGGCCGCGAGCCTCATCGCGATCGTCAACAACCCGGCCGTCCTGCGGATCGACCAGCCCGACAACCCGGACAACGGCGCCGCGAACGGCTACGCCCGCAACAAGGACCGCCGCGACTACATCATCGGCAAGATGCTCGAGGAGGGGAAGATCTCGCAGGAGGACCACGACGCCGCCGTCGCCGCTCCGATCGAGCCCCGCATCACCCAGCCCAGCACCGGCTGCTCGACCGCGGGCAACGCGGGCTTCTTCTGCGACTACGTCACCAACGTCCTGAAGAACAACGAGATCTTCGGCGCCGACGAGGACACCCGCTGGACCAACTTCCGCCGCGGCGGCCTCGACGTCTACACGACGCTCGACGTCGGCCTGCAGGACGCGGCCGTCGCCGCCGTCGACGCGCAGGTCCCGCAGACCTGGAACTTCGACGTCGGAGCCGTCTCCGTCAGCGTCGAGGTCGGATCCGGGCGCGTGCTCGCGATGACGCAGAACAAGAAGTACTCGCAGGATCCGGACGTCCTCGCGACCGACCCGTCCTACAGCGCCGTGAACTACAGCACCGATCGGGCCAACGGCGGATCCTCCGGGATCCAGCCGGGCTCGACCTACAAGCTCTTCACCCTGGTGGAGTGGCTGAAGGAAGGCCACAGCATCAACGAGTCGGTCGACGGGACGCGCAAGTCCACCTGGGGCACCTTCACGGACTCCTGCGTCTCCGGCGGCACCGACACGAGCAACGAGACGAGCGCGAAGAACGACGAGGGCGGAACCGGCGAGGTCGGCACCCCGGTGTCCTTCACGAAGACCTCCCTCAACACCGGCTTCGTCGGCATGGCCCGTGAGCTCGACCTGTGCGGCATCCGCGACACCGCGGTCGACATGGGCGTGAAGCAGGGCAGCGGCGAGGAGCTCGAGCACAACCCGTCGTCGGTGCTCGGCACGAACTACGTCTCGCCCCTCTCGATGGCCGGCGCCTTCGCCACCATCGCCTCCGGCGGCACGACCTGCGACCCCGTCGCGATCGACCGCATCACCGACTCCGCCGGAGCCGACCAGCCGGTGCCCCCGGCGAACTGCCGCCAGTCGATCGACCGCAACGTCGCCGCCACCGCGGCCGTCGCGCTGCAGGCGACCTTCACCGGCGGCGGGACGGCCGTGGCCTCCCGCACCGGCGACGGCGTTCCGCTGATCGGCAAGACCGGCACCACCGACGACGCGAAGGCCACCTGGATGACCGGAGCGAGCACCCGCGTCGCGACCGCCGTCGGCGTGTTCAACGTGAAGGGTGACGCGAACCTGCGCCTCGGCCGCTACTCCTTCGACTCCGGATCCGCCGCCACCGCGCGCCACCGCATCTGGCCGGTCGTCATGCGCGCCGCCGACGCGACGTACGGCGGGACGGCGTTCCCGGAGGCCGACGGCTCGCTGCAGGTCGTCCCGAAGGTCGACATCCCGGATGTCGTCGGGCTCTCCTCCGCCGACGCCGAGGCCAAGCTCGAGGCGGCCGGCTTCGGCGTCGTGCAGGGCGGCACGGAGGCGAGCGACGCCGCGGTCGGGACGGTCACCCGCGCCGACCCGTCGGGCTCGGCCCCGCGCGGCACCGCGATCACCGTGTTCACCAGCTCCGGCAACCAGAAGACCGTGCCGAACGTGACGGGCCAGGACCTGGAGGCCGCGAAGAACGCCTTCGGCGCCGCCGGCTTCACGAAGATCACGCTCGCCTGCGCCGAGGACCCGAAGGCGCCCGACGCCGGCCAGGTCACCGGGCAGGAGCCGGCCGGCGGCTCCCCCGTCGCTCCGGACGCCACGCTGAAGGTGACGATCACCGCGAAGAAGTGCCCCTGACCGGCGCCCGACGGCTCGCGAGAACGCGTCCGGCCCGCGAGGATCCTCGGATCCCGCGGGCCGGACGCGTTCCTGTCGGACGACGGCGTCGGAGCCGGAGCTACTGCCCTCGCCCCCGGATCGCGCCGACGATCGCGACGGTCGCGAAGTAGACGATGAGGGCCAGCACGCCGAACGAGGCGAGCGCCCCGCTGGCCTCGGCCCAGGGCCGTCGCTCGTCCGTCATGGTGCCGGGCATGACGATGTCGAGGGCGAACATCCCCACCGCCAGGGCGAAGCAGACGAGGCTCAGCACGAGCAGCGCCCGGACCGCCTTGCCCACGGGGTCGTAGTAGCGCGGGTTCGACATCGTGCCTCCGGTTCTCGTGCTCTCGTGTCTATCCCCCCCGGACCGCTGTGGCAAGCCGTGGGGGCGCGAAGACCCCCGCCCCTCCCCCTCCGCGGGCGCCGCTCTCGACGACGGGCGGTGCCGTCGTCACGAGCGGTGTCTCGCGGGAGGAGGAGGGACGGGGGTCGGAGCGGGACCGGCTACGCGGCCAGCGGGAGGGCGGCGGCCGAGGTCACCAGCAGCTCGCCGGCGACGGCGTCGACGCGGACCGCGCCTCCGTCGGAGACCTCGCCGCTGACGAACAGGTCGGCGATCCGGTCGTCGATGGAGCGCTGGACGAGCCGGCGCAGGGGCCGGGCGCCGTACTGCGGCTCGTAGCCGTTCTCGGCGAGCCAGTCGACGGCCGCCTCCGTCACCTCGAGCGTCACCTCGCGGGGAGCGAGGCGGGAGCGCGTGGTGTCGAGGACGATGCCGACGATCTCCCGCAGCTGCTCGCGGCCGAGGCGGCGGAACAGGACGATCTCGTCGATCCGGTTGAGGAACTCGGGGCGCATCGCCTCGCGGAGACGGCCCATGACGCGATCGCGCAGGTCCTTCTCCGAGGCGAAGCCCTCGGCAGACGCGTCGCTCTGAGCGACGAAGCCGAGCGCACCCGACCGCGAGGCCAGGAACTCCGAGCCGAGGTTCGAGGTCATGATGATCACCGTGTTGCGGAAGTCGACCGTCCGCCCCTGGCCGTCGGTCAGACGCCCGTCGTCGAGCACCTGCAGCAGCAGGTTGAACACGTCGGGGTGCGCCTTCTCGATCTCGTCGAAGAGGACCACCGAGTACGGGTTCCGGCGCACGCGCTCGGTCAGCTGACCGGCCTCGTCGTAGCCGACGTACCCGGGAGGGGCGCCGACCAGCCGCGAGACCGTGTGACGCTCGCCGAACTCGCTCATGTCGAAGCGGATGACCGACTGCTCATCGGCGAAGAGGGAGCCCGCGAGGGTGCGCGCCAGCTCCGTCTTGCCGACACCGGTCGGACCGAGGAAGAGGAACGAGCCGACCGGGCGCGAGGAGTCGCCGAGGCCTGTGCGGCTGCGGCGGACGGCCCGGGCGACCGCGGTGACCGCGTCGTCCTGGCCGATGACCCGCTGGTGCAGCTCGGTCTCGAGGTGGGCGAGGCGCTCGCGCTCCCCCTCCGTGAGCCGCGACACCGGGATGCCGGTGGCGCGGGCGATGACGGCCGCGATCTCGGTCTCGCCGACGACCGCCTCCGCGGGGGCGCTGCCGGTGGCCGCGTCGAGCTCCGCCTGCACGGCGCTGATCTCGTCGCGGACGCGGGACGCCTCCTCGTAGTGCTCGGCCGAGACGGCCGCGTTCTTGTCGGCCTCCAGGGTCGCCAGACGCTCGAGCAGAGCTCCGGTGTCGACGCCGGCTCCGAGGCGGAGGCGGAGGCGCGCGCCGGCCTGGTCGATCAGGTCGATCGCCTTGTCGGGCAGCACGCGGTCGGTGAGGTACCGGGCCGAGAGCTCGACGGAGGCGCGGAGTGCCTCGTCCGTGAAGCGCACGCGGTGGTGCTCCTCGTAGGCGGGGCGCAGGCCGTGCAGGATGGCGACCGCGTCCTCGATGCCGGGCTCGCCGACGCGGACCGGCTGGAAGCGCCGCTCCAGTGCCGGGTCCTTCTCGATGGTGCGGAACTCCTTGAGCGTGGTGGCGCCGACGAGGTGCAGCTCGCCCCGGGCCAGACGCGGCTTGAGGATGTTGCCCGCGTCCATGCCGCCCTCGCCGCCGCCGCCCGCACCGACCACGGTGTGGACCTCGTCGATGAAGACGATCAGCTCGCCGGAGTGCGCCGCGATCTCGTCCATGGTGCCGGTGAGGCGCTCCTCGAAGTCGCCGCGGTAGCGGGTGCCGGCCAGCATGCCGGGGAGGTCGAGCGAGATCACGCGCTTGCCGCGCAGCTGCTCGGGGACCTCCTCCGCCACGATCGCGCGGGCCAGGCCCTCGACGATGGCGGTCTTGCCGACGCCGGCCTCGCCGACGAGCACCGGGTTGTTCTTGGTGCGGCGGCTGAGGATCTCGACGGTCTGCTCGATCTCGTCGGCGCGCCCGATGACCGGGTCGAGCCGGCCCTCGCGGGCGAGAGCGGTGAGGTCGGTGCCGAACTTGTCGAGCATCGGAGTGTCGGAGGCGGGCTGTCCCGCCTCCTGCTGCTGCGGGGCCTCGGTCTCGCGCATGCCCTGGGTGAGGGCCTCGGCGGTGACGCCGGCGCGGGCGAGGACCTGCCCGGCGGGGGCGTCCTGGCCGAGCACGAGCGCGAAGAAGAGGTGCTCGGGCTCGATGTAGGTCGAGCCGCTGGAGCGGGCGACCTGGTAGGCGTGGAACAGCGCGCGCTGCGCGCTGGGGGTGATGGTGGCCGCGTTCTGCGAGGCGTGGGCCTCGTCGGCCTGCGGGAGGCGCGCCTCCGCGGCGGTGGCGATGGCGGCGGGGTCGACGCCGATGCGGCGCACGGCCTGCGAGACGGTCTCGTCGTCGATGAGCACGCGGAGCACGTGCAGGGCGTCGAGCTCGGTCTGGCCGCGCTCGAGGGCGAAGCGTCCTGCGGACTGCAGGATGTCGCGGGTACGGGCGGTGAGGAATCGGCTGAGGTCGATCGACCGCGCCGCGCGGGCGCGCTCACCGTCGAGGTAGCGGGCGAGGAAGTCGTCGAACGAGCTCGCTCCGGCCTCGCTGTAGTTGTCGGGCACCTGTCCTCCTGAGGAAGTTGAGTCGGTTACGCTCAAGTTCAACGCAGGGTTGCCGTTCCTATTCCCGCCCCTCCCCCGCGAGATGCCGCTTCGGTCCACGGCACACCGCGGCGGGCGTTCCGACCGGCGTCTCGCGGGGACGGGAAGAGGCACGGACTCCGGGGAGTCCGTGCCTCTCTGCGCCGACGCGCATTTCCTCCGGGGTGGGAGCTCTAGGGGATGAGGTAGCCCGCCGCGCGGAACAGCTCGTACCACTCCGGCCGCGTGAGCGGCAGATCGGAGCCGAGGGCCGCATCGCGCACGCGCTGCTCGTTGGTCGTGCCGAGCACGACCTGCATGCCCGCCGGGTGGCGGGTGATCCAGGCGGTGGCCACGGCGATCGCCGGGACCCCGTACGTCGCTGCGAGCCGGTCGATGACGGCGTTCAGCTCGGGGTAGGCCGGGTTGTCGAGGAAGACGCCGGTGAAGAACCCCGCCTGGAAGGGCGACCAGGCCTGGACGGTGATGCCGTTCAGGCGGCAGTAGTCGAGGATGCCGGCGTCGCGCATGACGGACTGATCCTCGCCGACCATGTTGGAGGCGACGCCCTGCGCGATCAGCGGCGCATGGGTGATCGAGAGCTGCAGCTGGTTCGCCACGATCGGCTGGTTCAGCGACTTCTTCAGCAGCTCGATCTGGTACGGCGTCTGGTTCGAGACGCCGAAGTGCTTCACCTTGCCGGACGCGTGCAGCTCGTCGAACGCGCGGGCCACCTCATCGGGCTCGACGAGCGCGTCGGGCCGGTGCAGGAGCAGCACGTCGACGTAGTCGGTGCGCAGCGCCTTCAGCGAGCCCTCGACCGAGGCGATGAGGTGCTCGTACGAGAAGTCGAAGTAGGGGCCGTCCGGGACGATGCCCGCCTTGGTCTGCAGGACGACGTGCTCACGCTCCGACGGGGTGAGCGCCATCGCCTCGGCGAAGCGCTCCTCGCAGCGGTGCAGCTCGCCGCCGTACACGTCGGCGTGGTCGAAGAAGTCGATGCCGGAGTCGCGGGCGGCGCCGACGAGGCCGCGGATCGCCTCGTCGCTCATCTCGGGGATGCGCATGAGGCCGAGGACGACGTTCGGGGAGTCGACACCGGAGGTGCCGAGGGGGACGTGCTTCACAGGGAGTGCTCCTTCGTTGGATACCTCGTCCACGGTAGGCGCCCCGCCTGGGCGCCGTCCAACAGGGGGTGCTGGTGCGATTCATCCGGCGGAGTGGTGAATCGGCGGAGGGCGTCGAGGATGCCGGACGAACGTGGTGCCGCGACCCCGATTCCGCGGCAGGGAGGGAGTCCTTCGTCGTTCGTCCTGAGTTCTGAACGGCTTGTCCGCGCATCGCGACGGTGGAAGGCTGCCGCCATGACGATCGAGGTGCGCGCAGCCACCGTCTTCGACGACCTGGCGACGATGGTCGGCCCGAAGCGCCCCGACGCGAGCGTGTGCTGGTGCCTGAGCTACCGGCTCCGCTCCTCCGTCGAGAACCGGGCTCTCGCCGGTCCCGCTCGCGGCGCCCGGGTGCGGGAGCTCGTCGCGGAAGATCCTCCGCCCGGCGTCCTCGCGTACGACGGCGACGAGGTGGTCGGCTGGGCGGCGGTGCACCCCCGGGCCGACACGAGCTACGCGACGAACCGGCGCATCCCGCACGTGGACGCCCTCGACGTGTGGAGCGTGTGGTGCCTGCGCGTGCGGCCCGGCTTCCGCGGGCGCGGAATCTCGCATCCGCTGCTCGAGGGCGCCGTCGAGTTCGCCCGAGCCCACGGGGCACCGGCGATCGAGGGCTACCCGGTCGACAACGCCGGTGCGGAGGTCGACCGGACGATGGCGTACGTCGGCACGCGCTCGCTGTTCGAGCGCGCCGGCTTCGAGAAGGCCGCGGACACGACCTCGGTGCTCGACGGCTTCCCCCGGGTGCTGATGCGCCTGGCCCTCTGAGGCGCGCACGACGGCCGCTCCGGCCCCGCTCCGCGAGACACCGACGTGTCGCCGAGGCGCCGCCGACAGGACGGCGCCTCGGCGACAGGGCGGCGCCTCGCCGGGTGCGGTGACCCGGCGCCCGCCCGCCGCCCGGAGACGAGGAACGGCCCCTCACCCGCGAGGGGAGGGGCCGTTCGCCGTGGAGGCCGGGACGTGGTGTCGACGCCTAGAAGTCCCAGTCCTCGTCCTCGGTGTTCACGGCCTTGCCGATCACGTAGGAGGAGCCGGAGCCCGAGAAGAAGTCGTGGTTCTCGTCCGCGTTGGGCGAGAGGGCCGACAGGATCGCGGGGTTCACATCGGTGACCTGCTTGGGGAACATCGGCTCGTAGCCGAGGTTCATCAGCGCCTTGTTGGCGTTGTAGTGCAGGAACTTCTTGACGTCCTCGGTCAGGCCGAGCTGGTCGTAGAGGTCCTGCGTGTACTGCGCCTCGTTGTCGTAGAGCTCGTAGAGCAGCGAGAACGTGTAGTCCTTGATCTCGTCGCGCTTGGCCTGGTCGACCCGCTCGAGTCCCTTCTGGAACTTGTAGCCGATGTAGTAGCCGTGCACGGCCTCGTCGCGGATGATCAGGCGCACGAGGTCGGCCGTGTTGGTGAGCTTGGCACGCGAGGACCAGTACATCGGCAGGTAGAAGCCCGAGTAGAAGAGGAAGGACTCCAGCAGCGTGGAGGCGACCTTCCGCTTCAGCGGGTCGTCGCCGCGGTAGTAGTCCATCACGATGGACGCCTTCTTCTGCAGGTTCGGGTTCTCCATCGACCAGCGGAAGGCCTCGTCGATGTCCTGGGTGTTCGACAGGGTCGAGAACACCGAGGAGTACGACTTGGCGTGGACCGACTCCATGAACGCGATGTTCGTGTAGACGGCCTCCTCGTGAGGCGTGATCGCGTCCGGGATGAGCGAGACGGCGCCGACGGTGCCCTGCACGGTGTCGAGCAGGGTGAGCCCGGTGAACACGCGCATGGTGAGCTGCTGCTCCTGGTGCGTGAGCGTGTTCCACGACTGGATGTCGTTCGACAGCGGGACCTTCTCGGGCAGCCAGAAGTTGCTCGTGAGGCGGTTCCACACCTCGACGTCCTTGTCGTCCTGGATCCGGTTCCAGTTGATCGCCTGGACGGAGTCGACGAGCTTGAGCTTCTCGGGGGGAGTCATGATTCCTTCTCGCTGCTGCGGATGGGTCGTGCGGAGGGGGGTGGGGCTGCGTGATCTAGAGCATGCACGAGACGCACTGGTCGAGCTCGGTGCCCTCGAGCGCCAGCTGACGGATGCGGATGTAGTAGATCGTCTTGATGCCCTTGCGCCAGGCGTAGATCTGAGCGCGGTTGACGTCGCGGGTGGTCGCCGTGTCCTTGAAGAAGAGCGTGAGCGAGAGGCCCTGGTCGACGTGCTGCGTGGCGGCGGCGTAGGTGTCGATGATCTTCTCGTAGCCGATCTCGTACGCGTCCTGGTAGTACTCCAGGTTGTCGTTCGTCATGAACGGCGCCGGGTAGTAGACGCGGCCGAGCTTGCCCTCCTTGCGGATCTCGATCTTCGACGCGATCGGGTGGATCGAGGACGTCGAGTTGTTGATGTACGAGATCGAGCCGGTCGGCGGGACGGCCTGCAGGTTCTGGTTGTAGATGCCGTGCTCCATGACCGAGGCCTTGAGCGCACGCCAGTCGTCCTGGGTGGGGACCGCGATGCCCGAGTCGGCGAAGAGGCGGGAGACGCGCTCGGTGGCCGGCGTCCACTCCTTCTCCGTGTAGGTGTCGAAGAACTCACCCGAGGCGTACTTCGAGTCGGCGAAGCCCTCGAAGGTGGTGCCGCGCTCGATGGAGAGGTTGTTGGAGGCGCGCAGGGCGTGGAACAGCACCGAGTAGAAGTAGATGTTGGTGAAGTCGATGCCCTCCTCGGATCCGTAGTGGATCCGCTCGCGGGCGAGGTAGCCGTGCAGGTTCATCTGGCCGAGGCCGATGGCGTGCGACTTGTCGTTGCCGTCCTCGATCGAGCGGACCGAGGTGATGTGCGACTGGTCGGACACCGAGGTGAGGCCGCGGATAGCGGTCTCGATGGTGCGGCCGAAGTCGGGCGAGTCCATCGTCAGCGCGATGTTCAGCGAGCCGAGGTTGCAGGAGATGTCCTTGCCGATCTGCGCATAGGAGAGGTCCTCGTTGTAGGTCGTCGGAGTGTTGACCTGGAGGATCTCGGAGCAGAGGTTGGACATGTTGATGCGGCCCTTGATCGGGTTCGCCTGGTTCACCGTGTCCTCGAACACGATGTAGGGGTAGCCCGACTCGAACTGGATCTCGGCGATGGTCTGGAAGAACTCGCGCGCCGAGATCTTGGTCTTCTTGATGCGCGGGTCGTCGACCATCTCGCGGTACTTCTCCGAGAGGGAGATGTCGCCGAAGGGGATGCCGTAGACGCGCTCGACGTCGTAGGGCGAGAAGAGGTACATGTCCTCGTTGTTCTTCGCGAGCTCGAACGTGATGTCGGGCACGACGACGCCGAGGGAGAGCGTCTTGATGCGGATCTTCTCGTCGGCGTTCTCGCGCTTGGTGTCGAGGAAGCGGAGGATGTCGGGGTGGTGCGCCGAGAGGTACACCGCTCCCGCGCCCTGGCGCGCGCCGAGCTGGTTGGCGTAGCTGAAGCTGTCCTCGAGGAGCTTCATCACGGGGATGATGCCCGAGGACTGGTTCTCGATCTGCTTGATCGGGGCGCCGGCCTCGCGGATGTTCGAGAGCGAGAGGGCGACGCCGCCGCCGCGCTTGGAGAGCTGGAGCGCGGAGTTGATGCCGCGGGCGATCGACTCCATGTTGTCCTCGATGCGCAGCAGGAAGCAGGAGACGAGCTCGCCGCGCTGGGCCTTGCCTGTGTTGAGGAAGGTCGGGGTCGCGGGCTGGAAGCGGCCGGCGACGATCTCCTCGACGAGGGCGGTCGCGAGTGTCTCGTCGCCCTGGGCGAGGCCGAGGGCGGTCATCACGACGCGGTCCTCGAAGCGCTCGAGGTAGCGCTTCCCGTCGAACGTCTTGAGCGTGTACGAGGTGTAGTACTTGAACGCGCCGAGGAAGGTCGCGAAGCGGAACTTCTTCGAGTACGCCAGGTCGTTGAGCTGCTGGATGAACTCGAACGAGTACTGGTCGAGCACGGCCTGCTCGTAGTACTCCTTCTCGACCAGGTAGTCGAGGCGCTCCTTGAGCGTGTGGAAGAACACCGTGTTCTGGTTGACGTGCTGCAGGAAGAACTCGCGAGCGGCCTCGCGGTCCTTGTCGAACTGGATCTCTCCGTTCGGGCCGTAGAGGTTCAGCATCGCGTTGAGCGAGTGGTAGTCCATCTGTGCGGCGTCGCGGGGAGCGTCGATCACTGCTGCGTCCAAAACGTGTCCAATCCTTCGTCGACGGCGCGGACGTCGTCGGGTGTTCCGAATACTTCGAATCGATAGAGGTGCGGCACCTCGCACTTGCGGGCGATGATGTCGCCGGCGAGGCAGTACCCCTCGCCGAAGTTCGTGTTGCCGGCGCCGATGACGCCGCGGATCAGGGAGCGGTTGCACGGATCGTTGAGGAACCGGATGACCTGCTTGGGGACCGCTCCTCCGCCGTTGCCGCCGCCGTAGGTGGGGAGGACGAGCACGTACGGCTCGTGGACGTGGAGCGTGTCGAGGGCGGCTCCGTCGCGACGGGCGTGGAGCGGGATGCGCTGCGCCGGCCGTCCGAGCTTCTCGATGAACCGGTGCGTGTTCCCCGAGCTGCTGGAGAAGTACACGAGCCCGCTCATCCTCCGGCCCCTCTCCCCGTCAGCTGCTGTTCTCGGTCCCGCCTCCGAGGCGGCTGCGCGGTGAGCCGCAAGGCGGAGGAGGAAGCCGCAGCGGCGCTACGGCGCCCGCCGACGACGTCGCGGATCGCCGCCCGTGCGCCTCAGAGGGTCGCGATCTTGTCGGGGCGGAAGCCGGACCAGTGGTCGTCGTCCGTGATGACGACCGGCGCCTGGAGGTAGCCGAGGGCCTTGACGGCCTCGAGGGCCTTCTCGTCCACGGAGAGGTCGAACACCTCGTAGTCGATGCCCTTGCTGTCGAGGGCGCGGTACGTCGCGGTGCACTGGACGCAGGAGGGCTTGGTGTAGACCGTCACAGCCATGGGTGTCGCCTTTCGGAGGGGTGTCCCGGTGCAGCTCCCCGACCGGCGGCTCGCGATGCGGGCGGGGTCGGAGGGTGGTCCGGGTGAGTTCTAGGTGCCGGTGGGGCTCTCGCTCCGACCTGCTCAGCAATACTACATATAGGGGGCGGGCCGGTGTCAGCCCACTAGACGTAGTAGTTACAGCCGTGTAGTTATCCACCGGTTCCTCCCCCGTTCATCCACAGGCCGGAGCCCGTGGAACCGCGGAAGGACGCGGATCCGGACGAACCATCCACAGGTGTGGACAGAAGGATCCCGTTCACTGTGTACAACGCGCCACGGCGTGTCGGCATGCCCGACCGGTGGGGTCCGCGCGGCGGCTCGACCACAAGATGTGGTGGTCGGATCGCATCGCGGGGCATGCCCGGACGGTACGCCCGACCACCGACACCGCGAACGGTCAGAGGAGCTGCGCGGCCCACTCCCGGGCGACGGCGCGCAGGTGCGGGAACGGGTCCGCGAGGGCCGCGGACGAGGAGCCCGCCGCCTCCGTCAGCGACACCGCCGCGGTGAAGCCGGGAGTCGGCGCCGCGATCGCCCCGGCGACGAGGAGCGTCCGCGCCCCGGCCGCCTCGGCGAGCGCGAGGACGTACACCGGGACCTTGCCGGCGGCGGACTGCGCGTCGAAGCGCCCCTCCCCCGTGATGACGACGTCCGCGCCCGCGAGGAGCGCCGGGAGCCCGATCGCCCGTCCGACGGCGTCGGCGCCGGAGGTCGGGCGCGCGCCCCAGGCGAGCAGCCCGAAGCCCGTCCCGCCCGCCGCCCCGGAGCCCGGCGCATCGGGATCTGCGTCCAGGTGCGCAGCGAGACGGCGGAGGCCGCTCTCGAGGAGGAGGACGTCCTCGGGGCCGGCCCCCTTCTGCGGTCCGAAGACGCGGGCCGCCCCGGAGTCGCCGAGCAGCGGGGTCGCGACGTCGCTGAGCACGACCGCGCCTCCGGGCGGCAGAGGACGGAGCCCGCGGAGGTCGGCGGCGGCGAGCGCGGGCAGCGCACCGCCTCCCTCGCCGAGGTCGCGGCCGGAGGTGGTGGAGAAGCGTGCGCCGAGCTCGCGGAGCGCTCCGACTCCGCCGTCGGTCGAGGCGCTGCCGCCGATCGCCAGCAGCAGGGCGTACGCCCCCGCGTCGAGGGCGGCGGCGATCGCGCGGCCGAAGCCGCGCGTGTGCGCGGTGAGCGGTCGGAGCGGGTCGAGCAGCGTGATGCCGCTCGTGGAGGCGAGCTCGACGACGGCTGTCCCGTCGGGGAGCAGCAGCCACCAGGCGCGGACCGGCCGGGAGTCCGGGCCGGGCACGACGGCCGGCAGCCGCTGCGACCCCGGGACCGCGAGCGCGAAGGCCTCGACCGTGCCCTCTCCCCCGTCGGCCATCGGCGCGAGGACGATCTCGTCCCCCGCGCGCGCAGCGCTCCAGCCCTCGGCGATCGCCCGCGCGACCTCGACCGCGCTCGCCGACCCCTTGAAGGAGTCGGGCGCGACGACGACCCTCAGCCTGCCCACGCGCTCAGTGTGGCACCGCGCCCGGCGCGGCCTCGAGCGGTCGCCCGTCCGCGACCTCGGTCGCGTCGCCCCCGTCGCGCGTCCACTCGTGGTGAGCGGCGTGTGCCGAACGAGCGGAGTCGCGGCCTCCTCCGATCGACCCCTGGAGCCGCGCGAACGCGCGTGGAGAGGGCCGCAGCCGCACTGCGCCGCCGCTCAGAGCGGGGTCGCGAGCCGGTAGCCGCGCTTGATCACCGTCGCCACGAGCCGCGGTTCGGGGAGGGCCTGACGGAGGCGGCTGACGGCGACGTCGACCGCGTGGTCGTCGAGAACCTCCGGCGCGGAGGCCGCGAGGACGTGACGCGCGACGGTCGCGCCCTCGGCGGCGACGAGAGTCCGGAACAGCGCGAGCGCGACCGGGGTCAGCGCCACCCGGGTCCCGGCCAGGACGGCGTGCCGGCCTCGGAGCTCGAGAGTGCCGAAGGCCGTCTCGATGCGGGGCGACGCCTGCTCGAGGTGCTCGCAGGTCAGGCGGATGAGCGCGCCCATCCGGAACCGGTCCGGCACGACCGGGAGGATCCCTGCCTCGACCAGGGGTGCTGCGGTCACGGGGCCCACGGCGGCGGCGACCACCGTCTCGCGGAAGGCCGCCTGGAGGTCGTCGAGGCGGCCCGCGGCCTCCGCGACCGTGAAGAGCGCCTCCACCGCCGGCGCGCTGGTGAAGGTGACGGCGTCGATGCCCCCTCCGCAGACCGCGTCGATCAGCCGCAGCACCCGGGCGGAGTCCTCGTGCACGCTCCAGCGGTAGGGCGCGGCCGTGAGCACCCGGGCGCCGGCGTCGCGGAGACGCTGCAGCTGAGCCGGGTCGGTGAATCCGTGCAGCTGCACCGCGATCGTGCGGCCGGCGACGCCCTCGCGCAGGGCCAGGTCGACGAGGGAGGTGGTCGTCTCGCGCTCGCTCATCCCGTGGTCGTCGAGACCCGCCGCACGGATCGCTCCGCGCGCCTTGGGTCCGCGGACGAGGATCCGCGCGGAGGACAGCGCGTCGGCCAGCTCGATCCCCGCGGCGTCCGCGGCCTCGAGCCAGCGCCGCAGGCCGTAGGAGGTGGTGGCGAGGAGCACGTCGGGACGGGCGGCGACGATGGCGCGGGTCTCCTCCTCGAGCGCGCCCTCGGTGTCGACGCCGCGCATGCGGATGGTGGGGGCGTGCGTCACGGCGGCACCGCGGCGCTCGAACGCGGCGATCAGGTCCTCGGAGCGGCGGTCGGAGGTGACCCCGATGCGGAAGCCGTCCAGCTGGTCGGGTCGGAACCCCACGGCGGCGTCGGGATCGGTGCCGGTCATGCTCGGCCCCCTCGGGGTCTCACGCGGTCAGTGCATCGACCGCTCGGGCGATGCTCTCGGGGTCCCCCGCATCATGGCACGCGGCCTGCCGGACCACCTCGCCGATGACGATCACGGCGGGCGAGCGCGGTGCCAGCTCGGCGAGCAGGCCGAGCACTGCGCCGACCGACGAGACCGTCGTGCGCTGGTCGCGCGACCAGCCCCGCTCGACGATCGCGAGGGGCGTGTCGGCGCGCATCCCGGCGCGCTGCAGCCCGGCGACGAGGTGCGGGAGGGTGTTCACGCCCATCAGCACCACGATCGTCCCGCCCAACCCGGCCAGATGGCCGAGCTCCTGCTCGCTGAACGGCGCATGGCCCGAGACCACGGTGAAGGCCCTGCTGACCTCGCGGTGGGTGACCGGGATCCCGGCGGCGGCGGGCACCGAGATCGCGCTGGTCACTCCGGGGACGACCGTGGAGCCGACGCCGGCGAGCCGGCACGCGCGCACCTCCTCCGACCCGCGGCCGAACACGAACGGATCGCCGCCCTTGAGGCGCACGACGTCCAGACCCGCGAGGGCCCGCTCGATCATCAGCCGCTCGATCTCGTGCTGCGGCACCGCATGATGACCCGGCGTCTTGCCGACGTCGATCAGCTCGGCGCCGGGCGCCCACTCGGCCAGGCCCTCGTGCGGACCGAGCCGGTCGTAGAGCACCACGTCCGCGTCGCGGAGGGCGCGGCGGGCGGCGAGGGTCATCAGATCCGGATCGCCGGGGCCGCCGCCGACGATGCTGACGTGCCCGACCGGCCGGGTCGGCGCGGGGGCCTCGTCGACGATCCAGGGGCAGAGCTCGGCCGCCGCCGCTCGGAGCGGTGCAGGCCCCTCCACCCACACGATCAGGGCCGGGGGCGCCGGGGTGAGCGCGTCCTCCGCCTCGTGCCGCTCGACGAGTGCGCCGGCGGCTCGGTAGCGGGCGAGCACGCGGCGGGTTCCGGAGGCGGTGCCGATCACGAGCACACGGCGTCCGGCGAGGTCGAGGGAGAGCTGCATCACGAGTCCGATCCGATCCCGGCCGGACCGACGGGGATCCTCGGCCCCGCGACCAGCACGGGTCCGTCCGGTCTCTCGTCCCGGCCGGCGGGCCGGACCTGCCCGCGCTCGCGCACGGTCGCGACGCGCGGATCCGCGGTGTCCGGGGCGTTCACGAAGGAGCGGAAGCGGCGGAGCCGGTCGGGATCGGCGAGGGTCGCCGCCCACTCGTCGACGTAGGTGTCGACGTGCGTGGCCATGGCGGCCTCCAGCTCGGCGGCGATGCCGAGCGAGTCCTCGCAGACCACCTCGCGCACGTGCTCGAGTCCGCCGGGGAGCTCCTCCTGCCAGCGGGCGGTGCGCTGGAGCCGCTCGGCCGTGCGCACGTAGTACATGACGTAGCGGTCGATGTAGCGCACCAGGGTCTCGTCGTCGAGGTCCTGCGCGAGCAGCTGGGCGTGCGCCGGCTGGTAGCCGCCGTTGCCGCCGACGTAGAGGTTCCAGCCGAGGTCGCTCGCGATGACGCCGATGTCCTTCCCCCGCGCCTCGGCGCACTCGCGGGCGCAGCCGCTGACCCCGAGCTTGAACTTGTGCGGCGAGCGGAGACCCCGGTACCGCTCCTCGAGGAAGACCGCCATCCCGACCGCGTCCTGGACTCCGAAGCGGCACCAGGTCGATCCGACGCACGACTTGACCGTGCGCAGCGACTTGCCGTACGCCTGACCCGACTCGAAGCCGGCGTCGACGAGGAGGCGCCAGATCTCGGGCAGCTGCTCGAGGCGGGCGCCGAACATGTCGATCCGCTGCCCGCCGGTGATCTTCGTGTAGAGGCCGTACTGCTCGGCGACCTCGGCGATCACCTTGAGCTTCGCCGGCGTGATCTCGCCTCCGGGGATCCGCGGGACGACGGAGTAGGTGCCGTCCTTCTGCATGTTGGCCAGGGCGCGGTCGTTGGTGTCCTGCAGCGGCGCCTGGCCGCCGTCGAGGATGTAGGCGTTCGTCTGGGTGGCGAGGACGGAGGCGATCACCGGCTTGCACACGTCGCAGCCCAGCCCGGAGCCGAAGCGCTCCATCACCTGCTCGGCCGAGTGCAGCCCGAGGATGCGAACCGACTCGAACAGCTCGCTGCGGCTGAGCGCCACGTGCTCGCAGAGGGCGCGGGAGACCTCGACGCCTGCACGGATCAGCTCCGTGTCAAGCAGCTTCTTCACCAGGGGCACGCACGATCCGCACTGGGTGCCCGCGCGGGTGCAGGCCTTGAGCGGCCCCAGCTCGGTGCACCCCTCGCCGATCGCGTGACGGACCTCGCCGACCGAGACGTTGTTGCACGAGCAGACCTGGGCGTCGTCCGGAAGGTCGCCCGAGGGCGCCTCCGCCCCCGCCGCCGCGAGGTAGGCGCCGGGCTCGGCCGGCAGCTCGCGCCCCAGCAGCGGGCGGAGGGAGGAGTAGGGGCCCGCGTCGCCGACGAACATCCCGCCGAGCAGCGTGCGCGCATCGTCCGAGACGACGACCTTCTGGTAGAGACCGCGGGCCGGATCGGCGTAGACGACCTCGAGCGCTCCCTCCGTGGTGCCGAGGGCGTCGCCGAAGCTGGCGACCTCCACGCCCGAGAGCTTGAGCTTGGTGGCGTCGTCGACCCCCGGGAAGGTCGCGTCGCCGCCGAGGATCCGGTCGGCGACCACCTCCGCCATCGCGTTGGCGGGTGCGACGAGCCCGACCGTGCGGCCGGCGATCGCGGCGACCTCGCCGATGGCCCAGACTCCCGCCCTGCTGGTGCGGCAGGCCTCGTCGACGACCACGCCTCCGCGCGGTGCGACCTCGATCCCGACCGCTCGGGCGAGCTCGTCGCGCGCCGTGATCCCGATGGAGAAGACCACGAGATCGGCGCTGATGCTGCTGCCGTCGGTCAGCGCGACGCCGAGCACCGTCCCCGTCGGCGAGGTGAGGATCGCGGTGGGCCGGTTGCCGAGGTGCAGCGCGATCCCCTGCGCCGAGATGATGCGGCCGAGGGCCTGCCCGGCGCCCTCGTCGAGCTGCGCGCTCATCAGCCAGCGGCCGGAGTGGACGAGGGCGGTGCGCGCACCGAGCCGGTGCGCGCCTCCCGCCGCCTCGAGGCCGAGCAGACCGCCGCCGACCACGACCACGATCGCGGGGCGTCCGCGCCGGGCGCGGAACGCGGCGAGCTCGGCGACGAGCCCGTCCACGTCCTCGAGCGTGCGGTAGACGCGGCCGTGCTCGGCGCCCTCGATCGGCGGGACCGTGGCGGAGGAGCCCGTCGCCAGGACGATCTCGTCGCCCTCGAGGGAGCGGCCGTCCGCGAGCTCGACGCGCAGGCGGTCGGGATCGATCGCGACTACACGGGAGGAGGTGATCAGCCGCGCCGACTCCCACAGAGCGCCGTCGCCCAGAGTCAGGTCGTGCTCGCCGTCGAGGCGCTTCGAGAGTGCGACGCGGTCGTAGGGACGGTGCACCTCCTCGCCGAGGACGGTGATCTCCAGCGCCTGGTCGCCGGCCCGGGCGACGAGCGCGTCGACCAGGCGGTGCGCGGCGGGTCCCGCTCCGACGACGAGCACGCGTCGGGGCCGGGCGGCGGGGTTCGCTCCAGGAGTCATGACGTCCACCGTAGGGACGGCCCGTTTCCCCGCCGTTGCCCCTGTGTAACAGCGTGTGACGCGCGCCTCTCGGCGAGCGCCGCAGGCCGTGAGGGCTTCGTTACGCCCGCGACACCGGAGGCGTGCTCGCACGAAACGCGCGATCCCTACCGTTGCCTCATCGCGTCCGACCGGATGCGGTGGCCCACCCGCAGGAAGAAGGCGCAGCGATGACCCTCCTCGATCGGCTCGCCCCCGCGACCGCCACCACCTGGGTGCCGGTCTGCGCCGTCGGCGACCTCGAGCCGCTCTGGGGCGAGGCCGCCCTGGTCGGCGGTGTGCAGCTCGCCCTGTTCCTCCTGCCCGACGGGCGGGTGCGGGCCGTCTCGAACCTCGACCCCGCGACCGGCGCCGCCGTGCTCTCACGCGGCATCGTCGGCTCGCGTCTGGTCGACGGGGTGCAGCGGCCCACGATCGCCTCCCCCCTGCACAAGGACGTCTTCGACCTCGAGACCGGCGCCTGCTTCACACGAGCGGAGCTGCACCTCGCCACCTGGCAGGTGCGCGAGAGCGACGGCACGATCGAGGTCGCCCAGCGGACCGCTCTGGTCGCCGCGTCCCACGGGACCTCCGACGACGACGGGAGGCGTGCCGTCGCCGCGCTGGTCGAGGCGGTCCGCCGGGCCAACCCGGCGCTGGACGTGCTCGACTCCTTCGTCGACGTGCAGCAGCCCGACGTCCCCGCGACCCTGGGCTCTCTCGAGCCGGGCCGGCCGGCGGTGGTCGTGCCGCTGCTGCTCTCGGCCGGCTACCACGTGCACGTCGACCTCGCCGAGGCCGCGGCGGAGGCGGAGCGGCCGGTGCGGGTCTCGGGCGCGCTCGGACCCGATCCCCGCCTGGCGCGCGTGCTCGCCCGCCGGCTCCACGAGGCAGGGCTCGACGACGGCGACCGCGTCGTGCTCGCCGCTGCCGGCTCGAGCGACGCCGGTGCCGTCGCGGACTGCTGGACCACCGGCCGCCTCCTCGCCGCCGAGCTCGGCCGCGAGGTGAGCACCTCGTTCATCTCGGCCGCCGAGCCGCGGATCGCGGAGGCGGTCGCCGCCGAGCGCGCCGCCCACCCCGGCGCGCGCGTCGTGGTCGCCACCTACCTGCTCGCGCCCGGCTACTTCGCCGGCCTGGCCGCCTCCGCGGGGGCCGACCTCGCCTCCGCTCCCCTCCTCACCGCCGTCGATCCGCCCGCCCGCGAGCTGGTCGACATCGTCTCGGAGCTGTTCGGGCGCAACGCCTGACGCCTCCTCCCCGCACCACCACCGCTCCACCTCCCCGTCCCGAGCGCGCCCTCGCGCGCGCCGCCCACCCTCCGGAGGACCACGATGACTGCTGCACCCCCGACCACCGTCCCCACGACCGCCGCCACATCCACCGGCATCATCCGACGGCCGGGCCGCTGGATCGACGGCTGGAACCCCGAGGACCCCGCCCAGTGGGAGGCGGAGGGACGCTCCGTCGCCGCTCGCAATCTGAGGTGGTCGATCTTCGCCGAGTTCCTCGGCTTCGTCGTCTGGCAGCTCTGGTCGGTCGTCGTCGTCTCGCTGCCGGCGGCCGGGTTCGCCTTCGACACCGGGCAGATCTTCTGGCTCATCTCGATGCCGAGCCTCGTCGGCGCCACCCTGCGGATCCCGTACACGTTCATGGTCCCCCGCTTCGGCGGCCGCAACTGGACGATCGTGTCGGCGGGCCTCCTGCTGATCCCGAGCGTCGGACTCGGCATCGCGGTCTCGAATCCGGAGACCCCGTTCGGCGTCATGCTCCTGGTGGCCGCGCTCGCCGGCTTCGGCGGCGGCAACTTCGCCAGCTCGATGGCGAACATCACCTTCTTCTACCCGCACGCGCAGAAGGGCTGGGCTCTGGGGCTCAACGCCGCGGGCGGCAACCTGGGCGCCTCCGTCGCGCAGCTCGTCGTGCCGATCGCGATCACCGTCGGCGCCGCGGCCACGCTGAACCTGCCGATCGCCGGCTTCCTCTGGGTCCCCCTGATCGTCGTGGCGATGATCGGCGCCGCCAAGCGCATGGACAACCTCTCGACCGCGAAGTCCGACGTCGCCGCCTCCCTCGCCGCGCTCCGCGAGCCGCACCTCTGGCTGCTGGCCGTGCTCTACATCGGCACCTTCGGGTCCTTCATCGGATTCGCCGGCGTGTTCCCGAAGCTCATCGCCGACACCTTCCCCGAGTTCTCCGGCTTCGCCGTCGGCTCGGCGACGGTCGGCCTCGCGTTCCTCGGCTCCCTGGTGGGCTCGCTGTCCCGCCCCTCCGGCGGCCGTCTGGCCGACCGCTTCGGCGGAGCGCCTGTCACGGTCCTCGCCTTCGTCGCCATGGGCGCCGGGATCCTCGGCGTGATCGCGACACTGCCGCTCGGCAGCTTCTGGCTCTTCCTCGCCTGCTTCCTCGTGCTCTTCTCGGCGGCCGGTATCGGCAACGGCGCGACCTACCGCATGATCCCCACGGTGTTCGCCCTCCGCGCCCGCCAGCGCGGCGACGACGGCATCGGCGCCCAGCGCACGTCCGCCGCGGCGCTCGGCCTGATCTCGGCGATCGGCGCGTACGGCGGCTTCGTGATCCCCCAGCTGCTCGGCTTCTCCAAGACCGAGTTCGGCGACTACACCACGGCGCTGGGCTGGTTCGTCGGCGCCTACGCGGTGATGCTCGCGATCACGGCCGGCGTCTACCTCCGCCTCGCCGCGAAGACGGGGACCCGGATCTGACGATGAGCGCCCCCGCCCCGACCGACTCCCACTGCCCGTACTGCGCTCTGCAGTGCGCGATGACGCTGACACCCGCGGCGGGCCCCGTACCCGTGGCGGTCGAGGGGAGGGAGTTCCCGACGAACCGGGGCGGGCTCTGCGCCAAGGGCTGGACCTCCGCCGAGCTGCTGGCGAGCGGACAGCGCCTGGTCTCCCCGCTGCTGCGCGGCGCCGACGGCGTCCTCGCGGAGGCGTCGTGGGAGGAGGCGCTCGACGCGGTCGCCGGGGCGGTGCGCGGCGTCCGGGAGCGGCACGGCGCCGACGCGGTGGCCGTCTTCGGCGGCGGGGGCCTCACCAACGAGAAGGCCTACCAGCTCGGGAAGTTCGCTCGGATCGCTCTCGGCACCTCCCGGATCGACTACAACGGCCGCTTCTGCATGTCCTCGGCCGCGGCGGCCGGCAACCGCGCCTTCGGCGTCGATCGCGGACTGCCGTTCCCGGTGTCCGACCTCGACGACGCCGACACGATCCTGCTCCTGGGCTCGAACGTCGCCGCGACGATGCCGCCGCTTCTCGCCCACTTCGCCGGTGCCCGCTCGCGGGGCGGCCTGGTGGTCGTCGACCCGCGCCGCTCGGCCACCGCGCGGCTGACGGAGGACGGCGCCGGCACGCATCTGCAGCCCGCTCCCGGGACGGATCTGCCGCTCCTGCTCGGGCTGATCCACCTTGTCTTCGCCGAGGGCCTCGCCGACACCGCCTACCTCGCCGCGCGCACGACCGGCGCCGAGGCGGTGCGCCGCAGCGTCTCGGCGTGGTGGCCGGAGCGCACGTCCGCGGTCACGGGCGTGCCGACCACGCTCCTCCGCTCCCTCGCGCGCCGGCTCGCCGCGGGGCGGTCGTTCGTGCTGACCGGCCGCGGGGTCGAGCAGCACGTCGACGGCACCGACACCGCGACCGCCGCGATCAACCTCGCTCTCGTGCTCGGCCTGGTGGGTCGCGAGGGGTCGGGGTACGGCACGCTCACCGGTCAGGGCAACGGCCAGGGCGGACGCGAGCACGGCCAGAAGGCCGATCAGCTCCCGGGGTACCGCTCCATCCGCGATCCGGAGGCGCGGCGCCACGTCGCCGCCGTCTGGGACGTGACGCCCGAATCGATCCCCGGCCCGGGCCTGCCCGCCACCGCCCTGCTCGCCGAGCTCGGACGCTCCGTGCACTGCCTGCTGGTGCACGGCTCCAACGTGGTCGTCTCGGCTCCGGACGCCGACGCCGTCCGCGCCGGGCTCGAGGCCCTGGACACGCTGGTCGTCTGCGACTTCTTCCTCTCCGAGACCGCCGCGCTGGCCGATGTGGTGCTCCCGGTGCCGCAGTGGGCGGAGGAGGAGGGCACGATGACCTCGCTCGAGGGCCGGGTGCTCCGCCGCCGCCGGGCGATCGACCCGCCGGCGGGAGTGCGCAGCGAGCTCTGGATCATGAGCGAACTGGCGCGCCGTCTCGACGCCCCCTCGAGCTGGTCGACCGTCCCCGCGGAGGTGTTCGACGAGCTGGCCCGCGCGTCCGCGGGAGGCGTGGCCGACTACTCCGGCCTCTCGCACGCCCTGCTCGACACCGGGATCGCCGCCCACTGGCCCTACCCCGCGGGCGGCACGGGGACGCCGCGCCTCTTCGCTGAGCGCTTCGGGCACCCCGACGGCCGGGCGCGCCTGGTCGCCGTCATCCCCGCCGTCCCTGACGTCGTGGACCGCGGCGAGGAGCTGACCCTGGTGACCGGCCGCTACCTCCAGCAGTATCAGTCGGGCACCCAGACCCGGCGGGTCGCGGAGCTCGATGCGGCCCGCCCGGAGGCTCGACTCGAGATCCACCCGGCGACCGCCTCCCGGCTCGGCGTCAGCGACGGAGCACCTGTGGCGATCGGGAACGCGCGCGGCGTGGTCCGCGCCCGCGCGAGCGTCACCGCGGACATCCGCCACGACACGGTGTTCCTGCCCTTCCACTACGCGGGTGAGCAGTGCGCGAACCTCCTCACCGAGGCCGTCGTGGACCCGGTGTCGTCGATGCCCGAGTTCAAGCGCACGCGGGTCTGGGTCCGCGCGGAAGGGACGGCACATGCCTGAGACACCTCCCGAGCGGATCGTCCTGATCGGCTACGGACCCGTCGGCTCGCGCTTCGTCGAGGAGCTGCTGCCGGCCGTGCGGGCCGGTCTGGTCGCGCTGACGGTCGTCGGCGCCGAGGGCGACGACCCCTACAACCGTGTCCTGCTCGCGGAGTACGCCGTCGGCCGGGCGACCCGCGAGCGCCTCGACCTCGGCGACCGGACGGCGGCGGAGGCGGCGGGCGTCGTCCTGCGCCTGGGAGCGGCCGTCGTGGGGATCGACCGCGCGCGGAACGTCGTGCGGCTGCACGACGGCGAGCGGCTCCCCTACGACCGCCTCGTCCTGGCGACCGGCGCCCGGGCGAACGTGCCGACCCTCGCCGGGATGGAGCGGGCCCGACGTGAGCGGACGGTGCGCGCCGCCGATCCGGAGTCGCTCGACGCGGGCTCCCGGCCCCTCCCGGAGAGGGTGGTGGCGCTGCGAGACCTGGCCGACGCCCGGGTGGTCCGCGAGGCCGTGCGCTCCGGCGCTCGCCTCGTCGTGCTCGGGGCGGGAGTGCTCGGGATCGAGTTCGCCCTCGCCGCCGCCGAGCAGGGCGCGCAGGTGGTGGTCGTCTTCCACGGCGACATCCCGATGGCCCGCAATCTCGACACGGGCGGGGGGCGGATGCTGGCCGCGGCCGCCCGCGCGGCCGGCATCGAGATGGTGGCGCACGCCCGGTCCGAGAGCGTCCTGCTCGCGCACGACGACCGCGGCCGTGCGCACTTCCAGGCGCTCGTCTGCGCTGACGGCAAGCAGATCGAGGGGGATCTGCTGGTGCTCTCGTGCGGTGTCGGTGCGCGGGTCGAGCTGGCCGCGGGCGCGGAGCTCGCCGTCTCGACCGGGATCCTCGTCGATGAGCAGCTGCGCAGCTGGAGCGACCCGGACGTCTTCGCGATCGGCGACTGCGCGCACGTCGCCCCCCGCGGCTCGGCCCTCCCCGACGGCCGCGTGCCCGGCGGACCGAGCGGACTGATCGGTCCGGGATGGGAGCAGGCGGACCGGCTCGCAGCGCGGATCCGGGCGGAGGCTGAGGGCCGCTGCGGCGAGGAGCGCGTCCCCGACGCCCGACCGGCGGTCGTGATGCTGAAGGCCGAGGGTGTCGACCTCGTGGCAGGAGGCGACGTGGCCCCGGAGCCGTGGGACCCGCACCGCCCGGGCGAGGAGCACCTCGAGGTGACGCTGTGGGCTGACCCCGCCCGCGGCGGCTACGCCAAGCTCGTGACCGCAGGAGGAGTGCTGCGCGGGTTCGTCTCGGTGGGTCTGCCCCGGGTCGGCGCCGAGCTCAGCCTCCTCTTCGAGCGGGGCTCGGAGCTGCCGGCGGACCGGTCGAGCCTCCTGCGTCTGGACGCCCCGGATGCGGGCGCCGCGGCGACCGGCGATCCGTTCGCCCCCGATGCCACGGTCTGCTGGTGCAACGGCGTGACGGCGGCGGTGATCACCGATGCGGCTGCGGCGGGACACGGGACGGTCGCCTGCGTCGGGCGGGCGACCCGCGCCGGCACGGGCTGCGGCGGCTGCACCGGTCGTATCGCCGAGCTGCTCGCGCGGACGGCGGTCCCCGCCTGATCGCCGCGAGGACCGGGCCTCGCCGCCTCAGCGGTCGAGCGCCTCCGCGAGGCGCCGGGTGACCGCCCGCAGTTCGAGCTCGACCCCGCGGACGCGCTCGTCGAGAGCCGCCGCGGTGTCGGCGGCCTGCTCGGCGGCCGTCGCACCCGCCGCCTCGGACGAGGCGCGGTCGGCCGCGACCGACGCGCTGAGCTCGTCCAGCGCCGCCCGGAGGCCCGCCGACTCGTCGCGCAGCACAGAGACGTCGCCCTGCACCGCGCTCAGCTCGCCGCGGAGCCCGGCCACCTCGTCGCGCAGGGCCGCCGTCTCGGCGCGCAGCTCCTCCGTGCGCAGCCGCGCCTGCTCGAACCAGGGGGCGACCAGCCGGTGCACGGCGTCGCGGAGCACGACGCCGCCGCGGCCGAGCCGGGTGGGCGCCGAGCCGGGGTCCTGGAGGAAGTCGTGGTCAGTGGTCATCGTCGTGGTCCCGTCCGGAGAAGCGGCGGTGGAGCACGTCCATCGCCCGCAGATCCTTGTCCATGATGTCGGCCTCGAGGGTGGTGTCGGCGAGGCGGTCGGCGAGGCCCGGCCGGGAGCGGCGCTCGAGCGAGGCCTCGATCAGCTCGACGGAGCGCTCGAACGAGAGCGGTCCGCGCGCCGCGGCCCGGCCCCGCCGACCGAGCGCCTCGAGGTCCACCGCCCCGCTCGCCACGTCCCGCATCGCCTCGAGGAGCGCCGGGGCGGAGCGGGTGATCTTGATGCAGTCGACGCCGTCGATGAGGAACTCCGCTACTCCGCTGGCCGCCGTCACGATCGGCACGGCGCCCGCCGCGGCCGCCTCGACCGGCGCGACGCCGAACGCCTCTCCGGCCCAGGTCGGGAAGAGGAACGCGTCGGCGCGGCCGTGCGCGGCGAGCACCTCGGCGTGCGGCGTCGCTCCGTGGAACTCGACCAGGCCGGCCAGGCCCGCCTCGTCCGCCCGGGCGCGCCAGCCGTCCACGTCTCCGTCGCCGTAGAGGTCCACGCGGAAGTCGCGGGTCTCCTCCGCGAGAGACGCCGCCGCCTCCAGCACCAGCCCGACGCCCTTGTGCTCGCCGAGCGACGCGGCGAACGTGAACCGGGTGGTCCCGCCCTCGCGGTAGCGCCGCGGCTCCGCGGTGTCGGGGGGAACGGACACTCCGCGCCCGATCACCTCGACCTCGCCCAGGCTCAGCCCGCCGGCCTCGATCGCGTCGACGAGGGAGCGGCTGACCGCGACGATCTCGCCGCGGTCGAAGTGGTCGGGGGCCTGGGCGCCGTAGACGCGGAGCACGCGCTCGGGCAGCCCGTCGACCAGGGCGTTCGGGATGCGGTCGCCGAGGTTCCACATCCACGGCGCCTCCACCGCCCGCAGCAGGTCGATCATCGCGAGGCCGCCGATCCCGAGCAGGTTGAAGGCCACCACGTGGGTCGGCGCGAAGTCGCGCAGCTCCTCGAGCAGGATGCGGGTGTTCTCGAACCGCGAGACGGCGCTCTCGTGGTGCAGCAGCTGAGCGATCTCGCCGCCGGTCTGCGGCAGCGGGAAGTAGGTGCGCAGGCTCAGCGTGCGGTGCACCTCGACGCCCGAGGGCTCCGGCGGCAGGTAGGTCGGCGTGGTCAGCACGCGCACGGTGTGGCCGCGGGCCGCCATCGCCTCCGCGACGCGCGCACAGGTCATCTCGTATCCGCCGAGCACCTGGGGCGGATAGAGGTTGCTCACGAACAGCAGGCGCATCAGCGCACCTCCCCTCTCGCGGAGGCGTCCGCCGCGATCCGCGCCGTCACCTCGGGCGTGTAGGCCGCGCGGGCCTGGCGGTCATTGCCGCCGTCCCAGTAGTTGACGAGGTAGAGCCCGGACTGCTGCGTGCGCGGCACGAACGGGAACAGCTGGGCCCGGGGCTCGATCTGCGCGATCCGGTAACCGGCGTCGACCGCGCGCACGTGCAGCCAGATGTCGTCGGCGTCCGGGGCGATCTCGCGGAACGCCTCCCCGTGCGCGGCGATCTCGCCGAGGAGCGGGGCGGGCAGCAGCTGCCCGGAGACGGAGGTGCCGAAGACATCGGTCGACGCGCGCGTGTCGGCGACCGGCGTCCAGCTCGTGTACGGAGCCACGGCGCCGTCGACGATCCCCACCCGGTGGGCGCGGTAGCAGAGCACGGTCTCGCGTGGGTAGCGCGAGCGGGCGTCGAGCAGGCCCCTCAGCCAGGTGCGCGGGTACACGATGTCGTCGTCGGAGGTGACGAGGTCGCGCTCCCCCGCCCGGCCCGAGAGCAGGTGCGGGTAGTACTTCGTGTGCACGCGGTAGCCGTCGACCAGGCGGATCTCGACGCCGCGGCGGCGGAGGCGTCGCAGCGGCGCGGGCAGGTCGGCGTGCAGGGCCGGGTCGTCGAGCCAGAGCACCAGGCGCGCGGGCCGGGCGTCGCCGCGGGCGATGGACTCGAGCGCCACGTGGACCCGCTGCAGCCGCTCGCCGTGCGTGGTCATCGTCACCACGACCTCGCCCGCCGGATCGACCGCGGAGCGGCGGGAGAAGCGGTTGGCCAGATCGAGCAGCAGCAGCTCGCGCCGGAGCGCGGGCGAGGGGTGGTCGATCGGCCGGGCGGCGATCACGGCGGCGCGGCGCTCCGAGAGGCGCTGAGGGGCGGAGCGGACGACCCGGGCCGCGGAGCGCAGCCGCGTGCGGGGGCGGACACGACGGCCCAGCGCCGCGAGGCGCGTGCGGGGCCGGACGCGCCGGCCGACGGCGGCGAGAGCGGGATGCATCGGTCCAGGTTAGCCGGAGGCGCCCGGGCGCCCTGCGCCGGTCAGGGCCCGTCGACGACCGCGAAGGCCCGCACCGGGAAGGTCCCGAAGCCCCGCACCTTCGGCGGCACGGCGGTGAAGCGCGCCCCTGTCGCCGGCAGCCCGCCGAGGCCGGTGAGGTGCTCGACGACGTGCACTCCCGCGGCGAGGAGGGCCGAGTGCGCGGGCCGCGATCCGCCCGACTCCGTGTCGTCGATGTTCACCGAGTCGATGCCGACCAGCACCGCGCCGGCGGCGACGAGCGCCTCCGCCGCCTCGCCGCTGAGGAAGGGGGCGCCCCTGCCGTACCCGGGCGTGGCGAAGTGCGCGTCCCAGCCGGTGCGGAGGAGGACAGCGGCGCCGCGGACGTCGAGTCCCGCGACCGCGTCCGAGCCGATGCCCCGTTCGGTGGCTCCGGTCGCGTCGACCACGACGGTCGGCAGGTCGACCAGCGTCTCGAGCGGGAGAGCGGCGAGATCGGCTCCGCCCTCGTAGCGGTGGAACGGGCTGTCGAGGTAGGTGCCCGTGTTCCCGATCATCTCGATGACGTCCATCGCGAACTCGGTGCCGGGTGCGTAGGAGGCGCGGGACGCCTCACGGGTGAGGTGCGGCCGGATGCGCGGAGCGGGCAGGCCCGGGTAGGTCACCAGCCCGTCCGCGACGGTGTGGCTGAGGTCGACGAAGCGGCGCGAGGAGGTCATGCGCCCGATCCTGGCAGGGGCCGGATCGGGCGCACCATCGAGATGCCGCCCCGCGGGGCGGCGTTCCCGCCTCTACTTCTTCGGCAGCGCCGCCGACAGGTCCGCGATCAGGTCGGACGAGTCCTCGAGGCCCACCGAGAGGCGCACCAGCGACTCCGAGACCTCCAGCGGCGTGCCCTTCACCGACGCGTGCGTCATCTCGCTCGGGTAGCCGATCAGCGACTCGACGCCGCCCAGTGACTCCGCGAGCTGGAACAGCTCGGTCGACTCGGCGAACTTCCGGGCGGCGCGCGGCGTCGCGAGCTCGAGCGAGAGCATCCCGCCGAACCGCGACATCTGGCGCTTCGCCAGCTCGTGGCCGGGGTGCGAGGGCAGGCCCGGGTAGTGCACGGCCGTCACCGCCGGGTGCTCGACGAGGAACTCGGCGACCGCCTGCGCGTTGACGGAGTGGCGCTCCATCCGCACCCCGAGGGTCTTGATGCCGCGGACCGTGAGCCACGCGTCCATCGGGCCCGAGATCGCTCCGACCGCGAACTGCAGGAACGCGATCTTCTCGGCCAGCGGCCCCGAGCGCAGGGCGAGCGCGCCGCCGACGACGTCCGAGTGGCCACCGAGGTACTTCGTGGTCGAGTGCACGACCACGTCGGCACCGAGGGCCAGCGGCTGCTGCAGGGCGGAGGAGGCGAACGTGTTGTCGACGACGACGATCAGGTCGTGCGCGTGGGCCAGGTCGGCGAGCTCGGCGATGTCGCTGATGGTCATCAGCGGGTTCGACGGGGTCTCGACCCAGAGCATCTTCGTCTCACCGGGGACGATCGCCCGCTGCACCTCGCGGAGGTTCGACATGTCGACGGCCGTGTTGCGCACGCCCCAGGCGCTGTGCACCCGGTCGATCAGGCGGTGGCTGCCGCCGTACGCGTCGTTGCCCAGGACGACGTGGTCGCCGGGCGCGAGGGCGGCGCGCAGCAGGGTGTCCTCGGCCGCGAGGCCGGAGGAGAAGGAGTAGGCGACGTCCGCACCCTCGAGCGAGGCGATGAGCTCCTGGAGCGAGTCGCGCGTCGGGTTCGCCGAGCGGGCGTACTCGTAGCCGCCCCGGAGACCGCCGATGCCGTCCTGGACGAACGTGGAGGTCATGTAGACGGGCGGCACGACCGCCCCGGTGGTCGGATCGAACTCCTGGCCGGCGTGGATGGCGCGGGTGTCGAAGTGCTGCTTCTTGGGCATGGTGCGGGCTCCCTGGGTCGGAGGTGCGGAGGCGGCGGCCGTCAGGCCGTGGCGTAGGTGAGGAGGTCCTGTCGGGTGATCACCGCGACGGGCTTGCCCTCGTCGGTGACGAGGAGGGCGCTGTGCTCGGTGAGCGCGGCGCGGGCGGCGGTGATGCTCTCGCCGAGCCCGATCAGCGCGAGCGCGTCGCCCACGCAGTCGCCGAGCGGGTCGTTCATCGAGGCGGATCCGGCGAAGACGCGGTCGAGCAGCTCGCGCTCGTCGACGGCTCCGACGACCTCGCCCATCACGACCGGCGGCTCGGCGGTCAGCACCGGGAGCTGCGAGACGCCGTACTCGGTCATGATGCCGATCGCGTCGCGGATCGTGTCGGTCGGGTGCGCGTGCACGAGCGCCGGGAGGTCGGCCTGCCCGCTCGCCGCCCTCGCGCGGAGCACGTCGCGGACGGTGCCCTCGTCGCGCATCTCGAGGAAGCCGTAGGAGCGCATCCAGCGGTCGTTGAAGATCTTGCCGAGGTAGCCGCGCCCGCCGTCCGGCAGGAGCACGACGACCACGTCGTCCGGCCCGAGACCGGCGGCTGCCTTGAGCGCGACGGAGACGGCGAGCCCGCTCGATCCGCCGACGAGCAGCCCCTCCTCGCGGGCGAGGCGGCGGGTCATCGCGAACGACTCGGCGTCGCTGGAGGCGATGATCCGGTCGACCACGCTCGGGTCGTACGCGCTCGGCCAGAAGTCCTCGCCGACGCCCTCGGTCAGGTACGGGCGACCGCCGCCGCCCGAGTAGACGGAGCCCTCGGGGTCGGCGCCGACGATCTGCACGCGGCCCTCCGACACCTCCTTGAGGTAGCGGCCGGCGCCGCTGATGGTGCCGCCCGTGCCGACTCCCGCGACGAAGTGGGTGAGCCGGCCGGCGGTGTCGCGCCAGATCTCGGGGCCCGTGGTCTCGTAGTGGCTGAGCGGTCCGTTGAGGTTCGCGTACTGGTTGGGCTTGAAGGCGCCGGGGATCTCGCGGGCGAGGCGGTCCGAGACGGAGTAGTAGGAGGCGGGGTCCTCCGGAGCGACGGCCGTCGGCGTCACGACGATCTCGGCCCCGTAGGCGGTGAGGACGTTGCGCTTGTCCTCCCCCACCTTGTCCGGCAGCACGAACACGCAGCGGTAGCCGCGCTGCTGCGCGACGAGGGCGAGGCCGATGCCGGTGTTGCCGCTGGTCGGCTCCACGATGGTGCCGCCGGGCTTCAGCAGCCCGTCGCGCTCGGCGGCGTCGATGATGCGGGTCGCGATGCGGTCCTTCGACGAGCCGCCGGGGTTCAGGTACTCGACCTTGACCAGCACGGTCGCCTGCACGCCCGCCGCGACCGGACCCAGCTTCACCAGCGGGGTGTCGCCGATGAGGTCGAGCACCGAATCGGCGTAGGCCATCCCGGTCTCCGGGCGTGCGGGAAGGGCGCGATCCAGGCTCATCCCGCCAGCGTAGCAACCGGCTGCGGGCGTGTGACGGGGGTGGGCGGAGGCACAGGGAGCGGTCTCGGGAGGGGAGTGCCGCCGGTCGCGCCGGTGCCCTATCGTGGGGGTCCGCGAGCGCCGCGGTCGACCCGGAACGGACCCCGAATGACCTCACCGATCGCCGCACCGCCGCGGCGTCCGGCCGACATCCACCTCCTCCGCCTGCTCGGTCCGGCGCTGGTCGCCGGAGTCGCCTACCTCGACCCGGGCAACGTCGCCAGCAACATGACGGCCGGCGCCCGGTTCGGCTACCTCCTGGTCTGGGTGGTGGTGCTCGGCAACCTGATGGCCTGGCTCATCCAGTACCTCTCGGCGAAGCTCGGCCTGATGACCGGCCGCAGCCTCCCCGAGCTGCTCGGCGACCGCCTGCGCGGCCGCTGGGGCCGCCGGGCCTACTGGCTGCAGGCCGAGACGGTGGCGATGGCGACCGACCTGGCCGAGGTGATCGGCGGCGCGATCGCGCTGAACCTGCTCTTCGGACTGCCGCTGCTGGCCGGCGGCGTGGTCACCGGCGCGGTCTCGCTGGTGCTGCTGCTCGTGCAGACGCGGGGCGGGGCGCAGCCGTTCGAGCGGGTGATCACGGCGCTGATGGTGCTGATCGCCGTCGGCTTCACGGTCGGCGTGGTCGTCGATCCGCCGGACGCGGGCGCGACCGTCGCCGGTCTCGTGCCGCGCTTCGAGGGCTCGGAGTCGGTGCTGCTCGCCGCCTCGATCCTCGGCGCGACCGTCATGCCCCACGCGATCTACGCCCACTCCGCGCTCGCCCGCGACCGCTTCGGCCACGTCGAGGGCGTCGGCGCGCGCCGGAGGATCCTGGTCGCCACCCGGATCGACGTGACGATCGCCCTCGCCATCGCCGGCACCGTGAACCTCGCGATCCTGCTCCTCGCCGCGCACTCCCTCGCGGGAGTCGCCGGGACCGACAGCCTCGAGGGCGCCCACGCGGCCATCGGAGCGGCGCTCGGCCCGGTGGTCGCGACCCTGTTCGCCGTCGGCCTGCTCGCCTCCGGCCTCGCCTCGACCTCGGTCGGCGCGTACGCGGGGGCCGAGATCATGCACGGTCTGCTCCAGGTGCGGGTGCCGCTCGTCGCCCGTCGTCTGGTCACGCTGATCCCGGCGCTCCTGGTGCTCGCGATCGGCTTCGACCCGACGCGCGCGCTGGTGCTCAGCCAGGTGGTCCTGTCGTTCGGCATCCCCTTCGCGCTCGTGCCGCTCGTGATCCTGACATGCGACCGCCGCCTGATGGGCGACCAGACGAACCGCTGGTTCACCACCCTCGCCGCCGCTCTGGCCGCCGTCTTCCTCATCGTCCTGAACGGCCTGCTGCTCTGGCTCACCTTCGCCCCCTGAGCGGAGCGGCGGCGCGCCGTCCCACTCCTCCGCGGCCTCCTCTCCCGCTGATCGAGCGGCCCGCTCCTCGGGCGCATCGAGATCCCCCTGACCGCGCATTGATCCGATCCGAAGCCTCGCTCGTTATCCTCTGAGAGCGCCTCTCAGGCGCCTGCGCCCGCCCCAGGCGCCTTCCGCCCTCAGAACGAGAGACGCCGCCGTGCCCAAAGACACGATGTCCGCCAAGAATCGCGCCCGACAGGAGAAGCTCGAGGCCTACAAGCGCGAGCAGGACCGCCGCAAGCGCGGCTCCCGCATCTGGATCTGGTCGCTGTCGGCCCTGGCCGTCCTCGCGGTCGGCGGGATCGTCGCGGTCACCGTCTTCGGGAACCAGCAGATCGTCGAGGCGCGCGAGATCGACGGCCTGCAGACCTTCGACAACGACGCCACCCACGTCGCCGGCGCCGTCGACTACCCGCAGACCCCGCCGGCGGGCGGCCCGCACAACGCCGTGTGGATGAACTGCGGCGTCTACGACGAGCCCGTCCCGAACGAGAACGCGGTGCACGACCTCGAGCACGGCGCCGTCTGGGCCACGTACGACCCCGAGCTCCCGCAGAGCGAGGTCGACGCGCTGATCGCCGCGATGCCCGACACCTACTCCGTCGTCTCGCCCTACGAGGGCCTCGAGTCGCCCATCGTGCTGAGCGCCTGGGACGCCCAGGTCGCGATCGACTCGCCCGAGGACCCCCGCATCGACGCCTTCGTCGAGCGCTTCTGGCAGTCCTCGAGCGCTCCGGAGCCCGGCGCCCCTTGCACCGGAGGGATCGATGCGCCCGGCAAGCAGTAGGGGCCGGATCCTCGTCGCCGCGGTCGCCGTGGTCGCGCTCCTCCTCGGGGCGGCCGGCGGCTACCTCTTCGGCGCGCTCGCCCCGTTCGCCTCCGCGGCGACGCCCTCGAGCGCCAGCGCCGAAGCGGGCTTCGCGCGCGACATGCAGGTGCACCACCTGCAGGGCGCCGAGCTGGCGATGATCGCCCGCGAGCGCAGCGCCGACGACGAGGTCCTCACCGTCTCGAAGGACATCCTGCTCACCCAGCAGCAGCAGGCCGGGCAGCTCTTCGGCTGGCTGAACTCGTGGGGCCTGCCGCAGGCTGCTCCGGAGCCCTCGATGACCTGGATGGGCCGGCCGACCCTGGCCGGAGCCGCCGACGAGCACTCGTCGATGGGGATGGGGACCGAGGACGGCGTCGTGCCCGCGAGCATGCCCGGTCTCGCGACACCGGACCAGATCACCGCCCTCAGCAGCGCGTCGGGCCGCGACTTCGACCGGATGTTCCTCGAGCTGATGATCGCCCACCACCGCGGCGCGATCGACATGGCCGAGGCGCTGCTCGCCCGGAGCCGCGTGACGGTCGCCACCGACTTCGCCTCCTCCGTCGTGAAGGCCCAGGAGGCCGAGATCTCGCTGATGGAGCAGATGCTCGAGGACCGCCCGGCGGAGTGACCGCCTCCGGCGCGCACGACAGCGGCTGAGAGTGGTGCGCCTCCCCACCCGGGAGGGGCACGTGCTCTCCGCCGACGTCGTGCACGGGGCCCGGCGACTCAGACGGCGTCGGCTGCGAGTAGCCCCGCGAAGTCCGGCCGCCGATCCGCGGCTCAGCCCTGGAGGGCCGACTCCGTCTGCTGCGCGTAGAGCGAGGCGTAGAGTCCGCTGAGGCCGAGCAGCTCGCGGTGGGTGCCCGATTCGACGATCCGGCCGCCCTCGACGACGTGGATGACGTCGGCCGACACGATGGTCGAGAGCCGGTGAGCGATCGCGATGGTGGTGCGACCGCGGGCGGCGTCGTCGAGCGCGGTCTGGACGATCCGCTCCGAGACGGTGTCGAGGGCGCTGGTCGCCTCGTCGAGGATGAGGACCGCCGGGTCCTTCAACAGGACGCGCGCGATCGCGAGCCGCTGCTTCTCGCCTCCGGAGAGCCGGTAGCCGCGCTCGCCGACCAGCGTGTCGTAGCCGTCGGGGAACGACGTGATCGTCGCGTGGATGTTCGCGGCGCGGGCGGCCGCCTCCAGCTCCTCCTGCGTCGCGTCCGGGCGGGCGTAGCGGAGGTTGTCGCCGATCGTCGCGTGGAAGAGGTAGGTCTCCTGGCTGACGATGCCGATGTGCGCCACGAGCGACTCCTGCCGCAGCTCGCGCACGTCGGTACCGGCGAAGCGCACCGCTCCCCCGGCCACGTCGTAGAGGCGCGGGACGAGATACGAGATGGTGGTCTTGCCCGCGCCGGAGGGACCGACGAAGGCGACGAACTGGCCCGGCTCGATCGCGACCGAGACGTGGTCGAGCGTTGGGCGCGCGTCCTCCGCCTGGTCGGGGTAGCGGAACACGACGTCGTCGAGCTCGACCCGGCCGAGCTCGCCCGAGACCTCGCGTGCATCGGCCCGGTCCGTGATCGCCGGGCGCAGGTCCAGGTACTCGAAGATGCGGGCGAACAGCGCTCCGGCCGTCTGCAGGTCGAGCGCGACGCGCATCAGGCCCAGGAGCGGCCACATCAGGCGCGCCTGCACGGTGGTGAAGGCCACGACGGTCCCGGCGGTGACGGTGGTGCCGCCGAGGATCAGCCAGGCGGCCACGAGGTACACGATCACGGGGATGACGGAGAGGAAGATCTGCACCATCGCGAAGAACCACTGGCCGGACATCTGCTGCCGCACCTGGAGCTCGATCTGGCGGCCGTTCTCGTCGGCGTAGCGCGTCACCTCCGACTCCTGGCGGCCGAAGCTCTTGGCCAGGAGGATGCCCGAGACGCTCAGGGTCTCCTGGGTGATCGCGGTCATCTCGGACAGCGACTCCTGCGTCTTCGTCGCGATGCGCGCCCTCACCTGGCCGACGCGGCGCTGGGCCACGACGAGCACCGGAGTGAGGACAAGGGCGACGATCGTCATCTGCCAGGAGAGCAGGAGCATCGCGACGACGGCCGCGATCACGGTGACGGTGTTGCCGAGCACGCTCGAGACGGTGTTCGTGAGCACGTTGGCCACGCCGCCCACGTCGTTGGCGAGGCGCGACTGGATGACGCCGGTGCGGGTGCGGGTGAAGAAGCCGAGCTCCATCGCCTGCAGGTGGCGGAAGAGGCGGATGCGCAGCTCCCCCATGACCGTGTTGCCGACGGTCGCGGTGAGGTAGGTCTGCCAGACGCCGAGGATCGCCGAGAACGCCCAGACCAGCACCATGACGCCGACCAGCTCGAGCAGCACCGGGAGGTTCGGGCGTCCGCCGGGCGGGAAGAGCCCGCGGTCGAAGGCCAGCTGGGTGAGGAGCGGCGGCACCACCGTGAGGGCGGCGCCGACGAGCACGAGGATCACGGTGAGCGTGAGCTTGGGGCGGTGGTCGCGGAAGAGTCCCGCGATGCGCCGGAGCAGGTCGTCGACCTTCGGAGCCGCCGCGTTGATCTCCCGCTGGCTGTCCGGATCGCTGCTCGAGATCCTCCCGCCGCGCGCCCCTCCGCGCATCCCGCCGCCTGCCGCGACGTCACCCATCCTGCTCACGGCTCGACCCTAGCCCCGCCCGGCGTCATCCAGTCGCGCCTCGCCAACGACGTGGGCGGCGTGGCCAACGTGCTCACGAACACCGTCTCGAGCGTGCTCGGCAACAC
>NZ_PSVN01000013.1:0-91907 GCF_002932235.1 Rathayibacter sp. AY1E3 | reverse complement strand
GTGCAGGGGATCTCGATACGCCGGCGGGGCCGGCTCCTCGATCAGCGGAAGGGCGGGAGGGCTCGGCGGGGCCGGCTCCGCGGAAGCGTCAGGAGGCGGCGGGGGCCGGGCCGGTGCTCTCGCGGACGATGAGGCGGGTCGGCACGAGCGAGACGCCGGTGCGCTCGCCCGACTCGAGCTCGCGCAGGAGGATGTCGACCGAGCGGCGGCCCGTGTCGCCGAAGAACTGGCGCACCGTCGTCAGCGGCGGCCAGAAGCTCGCCGACTCCTGCATGTCGTCGAAGCCCGCGACGCTCACCTCGCCGGGCACGGCGCGTCCGGCCTCGTGCAGGGCGCGCAGCACGCCGAGCGCCATCTGGTCGTTGGCGGCGAAGATCGCGGTGACCTCCGGATCGGCGGCGAGCCGCTTGCCGAGGCGGTAGCCGGAGTCGGTGGACCAGTCGCCGACCAGCACCTCCGGCACCGGGGCGCCGCGCTCGATCAGGGTCGACTCCCACGCCTCGTGGCGGCGCTCGGCGGAGTAGGAGCGGTCCGGGCCGGCGATGTGGTGCACGGTGCGGTGTCCGAGTCCGAGCAGGTGCTCGACGGCCTGGCGGGCGCCCGACATCTGGTCGGTGTCGACCACCGGGTACTTCTCGCCGCCGGCGGAGTCGACGACCACCACGGGCAGGTCCGGCGGGAGGACGATGTCGGCCTCGTCGAGCAGGTGCGCCTCGACGATGATGATGACGCCGTCGACCGCCTCCTCGCTCAGCCGGTGGAACGCGACCGACACCTCGCCCTGGGTGGGGTGGGAGACGGGGATGAGGGTGATCGAGTAGCCCGCATCGGCGGCCGCGATCGCGATGGCGTCGAGGGTGCGCATGTTGCCGAACGAGGACAGCGTGAACATGATCACGCCGATGCTGTGGAAGCGGCCCGTCCGCAGTGCCCGCGCCGCGCTGTTGGGCCGGTAGCCGAGGGCCCGCATCGCCTCGAGGACCCGCTCGCGCGTCTCGCCGTCGACGTTCTGCTTGCCGTTCGACACCCGCGAGACCGTCTGGCCCGAGACGTTCGCGCGCCGGGCCACGTCGGCCATCGAGACGCCGCGTCGCGGCCGGGTGGACGGGGACGGGCGGTCGGTCTCGAGTGACATGGGCTTCCCTTTATAGCGCGCCGCCCGTCAGCCGTGGTGCATCGTGCGCCGAACCGTGACGCAGGAACAGTCGCGGGTGGCGACGTGGACATGCTACGGTGACGCTCTGCCATGTTGACGTGAACATGACGGGCCCGCACTACTCCCCGAACGGAATCCCATGACGACGACGTCTCCCCCCGTCCCGCTGAGCGAGGTCGCCCCTCCGGCGTCCCCCCTCGCGGCCCCGAAGTCGCGGGCGAAGAGCGAGTGGAAGGGCCTGGCGTTCGTCGCACCCTTCCTCGTCGTCTTCCTCCTGGTCTTCATCGCCCCGGTCGTCTACTCGATCTACCTCAGCCTCTTCCGCGAGCAGCTGGTGGGCGGCAACTCCTTCGTCGGCTTCGCGAACTACGCCGCGATCTTCACCGACCCGAACTTCTGGGAGGGCTTCGGCCGCGTCCTGCTGTTCCTCGTCGTGCAGGTCCCCGTGATGCTCGTGCTGGCCCTCGTCGCGGCCCTCGCGATCGACAGCGGCCGCCTCCACGGCACCGGCTTCTTCCGCATCGTGGTCTTCCTCCCCTACGCCGTCCCCGCGGTCGTCGCGGTGCTGATGTGGGGCTTCATCTACGGCGACAACTTCGGCCTGGCCGCGAACGTCAACGACCTGCTCGGCTCCGACGTCGTCCAGCCCTTCTCGCGCGACTGGATCCTCGCCTCGATCGGCAACATCGTCACGTGGGAGTTCGTGGGCTACAACATGCTCATCTTCTACTCCGCGCTGAAGACGATCCCCGGCGAGCTCTACGAGGCGGCCGAGATCGACGGCGCCGGCCCGATGCGCGTCATCCGCTCGATCAAGCTGCCCGCCCTGCGCGGCGCGATCGTCATCGCCACGATCTTCTCGATCATCGGCAGCTTCCAGCTGTTCAACGAGCCGAACATCCTCCGGACGCTGGCGCCGAACATCATCACCACCTACTTCACCCCGAACATGTACGCCTACAACCTGTCCTTCGCCGGTCAGCAGTACAACGCGTCGGCCACGGTCGCCATCGTCATGGGCGTGATCACCGCGGTGATCGCCTACGTCGTGCAGCTCCGCGGCGCGCGGAAGGAGAACTGATGGCCCTCGCGACCGCTCCCCGGACGCCCGCCCGCGCCCCGAAGCGCCCGGCCGCCCGCCGCGGCTCCTCGGTGCAGCCCAAGAAGTCGATCGCCTTCACCCTGCTGATGTCGGTCTTCATCCTCTACAGCCTCGTGCCGCTGGCCTGGCTGGTCATCAACGCGACGAAGACGCAGGCCGGCCTGCTCTCGAGCTTCGGCCTCTGGTTCGACGGCGACTTCGTCTTCTTCCAGAACATCGCCGACACCCTCAGCTACCGCGACGGGATCTTCCTCCGCTGGCTCGGCAACACCCTGCTCTACGTCGTCGTCGGCGCCGGAGGAGCGACGCTCCTGGCCACGCTCGCCGGCTACGGCCTCGCGAAGTTCCGCTTCACGGGCCGCAAGGCGGTCTTCGCCGTGGTGCTCGGAGCGATCGCGGTCCCCGGCACGGCCCTCGCCGTCCCGACGTTCCTCATGTTCAGCCAGCTCGGCCTGACCAACACCCCGTGGGCGATCATCATCCCCTCGCTGATCAGCCCGTTCGGCCTGTACCTGGTGTGGGTCTACGCGGTGGAGTCGGTGCCCACCGAGCTGCTCGAAGCGGCGCGGATGGACGGGGCGGGCGAGTTCCGCACCTTCTTCACCATCTCCATCCGCCTCCTCGCCCCCGGCATCGTGACCGTGCTGCTGTTCTCGGTCGTCGCGACCTGGAACAACTACTTCCTCCCGCTGATCATGCTGAGCGACCCCACCTGGTACCCGCTCACCGTCGGCCTCAACCAGTGGAACGCGCAGGCCACCGGCGTCAGCGCGCAGCCGATCTACAACCTCGTGATCACGGGCTCGCTCCTCACGATCATCCCCATCGTCGTCGCCTTCCTCGGACTCCAGCGCTTCTGGCAGTCCGGTCTGAGCGCCGGCAGCGTCAAGGGCTGAGCCCTCCCCCTACCCATCCCCCGGCCGGAGCGTCCTGCCCCGTCCACAGCACCCGCAGCACGAAGAAGTGAAGGGAAACACCACCATGAAGATCGCCCGTTCCGCCCTCAGGCGGACCCTGACGGTCGCGGCCGTCGCGGCCCTGGCCGCCGGCTCCCTCGCGGCCTGCTCGTCCACCTCCGGTGGCGGCACGACCACGAGCGCCGGCTCCGCCGCCGACCTCGACTCCGCCCTCGAGGCCGGTGGCAAGATCACGTACTGGAGCTGGACCCCCAGCGCCGAGGCGCAGGTCGCCGCGTTCGAGAAGGCCTACCCGAAGGTCGACGTCGAGCTCGTCAACGCCGGCACCAACAAGGACGAGTACACCAAGCTCGAGAACGCGATCAAGGCCGGCTCGGGCGCCCCCGACGTCGTCCAGATCGAGTACTACGCCATGCCGCAGTTCGCGCTGTCGGACTCGCTCCTCGACCTGTCGCAGTACGGCATGGGCGACCTCGAGGACAAGTACTCCGCCTCCACCTGGGGCAGCGTCAACATCGACGGCAAGCTCGTCGGCCTCCCGCAGGACTCGGGCCCCATGGCGCTGTTCTACAACAAGACCGTCTTCGACCAGTACGGCATCGCCGTCCCCGCCACCTGGGACGAGTACGTGGCCGCGGCCGAGAAGCTGCACACCGCCGACCCGTCGAAGTACATCACCGCCGACACCGGCGACGCCGGCTTCGCGACCAGCATGATCTGGCAGGCGGGCGGCGAGCCGTTCACCACCGACGGCACGGACGTGAAGATCGACCTCGCCGACGAGGGCACCGCCAAGTGGACCGGCGTCTGGAACCAGCTGGTCGAGAAGAAGCTGCTCTCGGACACCCCCGCCTGGGGCGACGAGTGGTACAAGGGCCTCGCCGACGGCTCCATCGCCTCCCTGGTGACCGGCGCCTGGATGCCCGGCGTGCTGGAGTCCAGCGTCCCCGACGCCTCCGGCGACTGGGCCGTCGCGCCGATCCCGACCTACGACGGCACCGCCGTCAGCGCCGAGAACGGCGGTGGCGGCCAGTCCGTCACCAAGCAGAGCGAGAACCCGGCGCTGGCCGCCGCGTTCCTGCGCTGGCTGAACAGCGACCAGGCCTCGGTCGACGTCTTCCTGCAGAGCGGCGGATTCCCGTCGACCACCGCTGACCTCGACAGCTCGGACTTCACCGGTCAGGAGTCGGAGTACTTCGGCGGCCAGAAGATCAACGAGGTGCTGACCCAGGCCTCGAAGGACGTCCGCTCCGGCTGGTCGTACCTGCCCTACCAGGTGTACGCGAACAGCGTCTTCGGCGACACCGTCGGCCAGGCGTACGCCAACGGCACCAGCCTCGACCAGGGCCTCGCCGACTGGCAGAGCAAGCTCGTCCAGTACGGCAACGCGCAGGGCTTCACCGTCTCGGAGTAGCACCACTGCTCGACGCGGGGCCGGCCGGATCGCTCCGGTCGGCCCCGCGTCGTTCTCACGCTCGGACACTCCGGGCACCGATCCTGAGGGGGATCCAGATGACCACCGCTCCCGAGAGCCGCTTCGCCATCGGCACCGCCGACTTCGAGCTCGACGGCCGCCCGCACCGCATCCTGTCGGGGGCGCTGCACTACTTCCGCATCCACCCGGACCTCTGGGCCGACCGGATCCGCAAGGCCCGCCTGATGGGCCTGAACACCATCGAGACCTACGTCGCCTGGAACGCGCACGAGCCGCGCCGCGGCGAGTGGCGCGAGGACGCCGGGCTCGACCTGGGCCGCTTCCTCGACCTGATCGCCGCCGAGGGCATGCACGCGATCGTGCGCCCCGGCCCCTACATCTGCGCGGAGTGGGACAACGGCGCCCTCCCGGCCTGGCTCTTCCGCGACCCCGAGGTGGGCGTGCGCCGCTCGGAGCCGAACTACCTCGCCGCGGTCAGCGACTACCTGCGCCGCGTGTACTCGATCGTGGCTCCGCGCCAGATCGATGCCGGCGGGCCCGTGGTCCTCGTGCAGATCGAGAACGAGTACGGCGCGTACGGCTCCGACAAGGAGTACCTGGCCGAGCTCGTGCGGGTGACCCGCGACTCCGGCATCACGGTCCCGCTGACCACCATCGACCAGCCCACTCCGCAGATGCTCGCCGACGGCAGCCTCCCGGGCCTGCACCTGACCGGCTCGTTCGGCTCGCGGACCACGGAGCGCCTCGCGACGCTGCGCGAGTTCCAGCCCACCGGTCCGCTGATGTGCATGGAGTTCTGGTGCGGCTGGTTCGACGACTGGGGCACCCAGCACCACACGACGGACGCCGACGCCTCCGCCCAGGAGCTCGACACCCTGCTCGCGGCCGGCGGCTCGGTCAACATCTACATGTTCCACGGCGGCACCAACTTCGGCCTGACCAGCGGCGCGAACGACAAGGGCCGCTACGCCGCGATCACGACGAGCTACGACTACGACGCCCCGCTCGACGAGGGCGGCGACCCGACCGCGAAGTTCTGGGCGTTCCGCGACGTCATCGCGCGCTACGCGCCGGTGCCGGAGGAGGTGCCCGCGGTGCGCCCGCCGGCCCCCGCCCTGACCGCTCCGCTCGTCCCCGGCCCGGCGCTCCTCGGCCTCGGCCAGGCGTTCGGACCGGCCGCGCACCTCGACGCGATGGCCAGCTTCGACGACCTCGGCCACGACGACGGCTTCGTGCTCTTCACGACGACGCTCGACGGCTCCTCCGCTCCGGCCCGCCTCGTGGTGGGCGAGGAGGTGCGCGACCGCGCCTGGGTGCTGCTGGACGGCGTGCCGGTGGGCGTGCTGGCGCGCGACCACCACGAGCGGGCGCTGACTCTGCCGAGCGGACGCGGCGAGCTCGCGATCCTGGTCGAGAACCAGGGCCGGGTGAATTACGGCACACGCATCGGCGAGCACAAGGGCCTGATCGGAGGCGTGACGCTCGACGGCGCCCCGCTGACCGGCTGGGCGGCGCGTGCCCTCGCGCTGGAGTGCCTCCCCGACCTGGCCGTCGCGGCGCCGGCGTTCTCGGCCGGACCGCAGCTCGCCTCCGGCTCGTTCGATCTCGACGAGCAGGCCGACCTCTACGTGGACACGCTGCACTGGGGCAAGGGACTGGTCTGGGTGAACGGCTTCCTCCTCGGGCGCTACTGGCGCCGCGGACCGCAGCGGACGCTGATCGTCCCCTCGCCGGTCACCCGCGCCGGCCGCAACCGCGTCGTGGTGCTGGAGCTGGAGGGCATCGCCGAGCCGGAGATCCGCCTGCTCGCGGGAGCCGAGCTCGGGCACACGGAGATCTGAGCGGCGGAGCGGAGGCGGCGGGAGCGGCCGTCGGAGGCGTGGGTTCGGGGTTCCGGGCTTCGTCGTGCGGGCGGGGCCGGGCCGACTCGGATCTGCACGCGCTGCCGGACCGCCTCCGATCTGCGGGTGCCACCGGGCCGCCTCCGTCCTGCGGGCGGCGCCGGGCCGCCTCCGGGACGCGGGGCTCTGCTAGCCTCAGGCGCCCCGGTGCGGCGCCGGCGGGCGAAGGGGGAGACATGATGTCCAAGACACTGCTGCGCACGACTCTGATGGGAGGCGCGCTGCTGCTCGCCCTCTCGGGCTGCGCGGGGACCGCGACGAGCGGATCGACCCTCCGCCCGTTCACTCCGACGCTCCCCTCGTCGTCGGCCGCCCCGTCCGCCACCGCGACGGCCGCCGCCCCTGCCGCCGACACCGCTCAGAAGACCGGCGAGCAGGTGGCCGCCGTGCTGACCGGCGTGCAGTTCATGCCCGGCGAGTACGCGAGCATCCAGGAGATGCTCGACTCGATCTACCCCGGCCTCACCGCGACCGACGCCAGCTGCCTCTCGCCGTTCGGCCTGGGCTGGGACACCGCGCAGCCCGCCGCCGGACTCTCGTACGGCACCAGCGCCGACCGCTCCATGACCGCCGTCGTGTCGAGCACCGGCACCGCCGACGCGGCCGCCTCGCTCCTCGCGAGCGCCACCGACGCGACCACGCGCTGCGCCTCCGGCTCGACGCTCTTCGCCATGCAGGGCGTGCCGGTCGAGACGACCGTCGAGCGCACCGAGCAGACGCTGACCGGCGCCGACGAGACGCTCGGCTGGAAGGTGTCCGGAGCCGTGGGCGGCAAGCCGTTCTCGCTCGTGGGCATCACCGCGCGCGTCGGCGGCGACGCGGTCGCGCTCGTGGGCTGGGACCCGACGACGAACACCTCGTACGTCCCGCGCGCGACGCAGCTCGTCGTCGACGGGCTGTAGGGCGCTGGGCGCTGGGAGCTGGACGCTCTGAGCTCTGGCTCTGAGCTCTGAGTCCTGCGCTCGGCCGTCCTCCCCTCCGCGAGAGTCCAGGAGTTGTCGCACTCGACGCCGAGCGCGACAACTCTTGAACAGTGGGCTGAGGATCGGGGCGGAGCGAGCACCGGGCGCCGGGCGCCTCCCGGGCTTCGGGCACCCCGCACCCGGCGCGGGAGCGCGGCTCAGGCCAGCCAGGAGAGGGTGCCGCCGTGGGCGGCCGCGCTCGCGAGCGGGACGCCGTCGGCGGCGAGCAGGAACGGGGTCGGCTCGGGGGCCGTGCGTTCCCCGCGCGCGGCGACGAGGTGCGGGAGCAGCGCCTCCGTCTCGAGCGTCACCAGGCTCGCGCCGCGATCGGCGACCGTCGCCAGGACGCTCTCGCGCGCGGCCCACGGAAGGTAGACCAGGGTCCCGAGCGAGACGACCACCGTCCGCAGACCCGGCGGCACTGCGTCGAGCAGGGCGGGCAGCTCGGCGGCCGCATCGCCCGCGACGATCGTGGGCGGGTCGTCCTCCAGAGTCTCGACGGCCGAGCGGAGCCGCGCGGTCCGCTCCGGGCGGTCGGGCGGGAGCAGCGCTTCCAGCCAGGCGACGTCCTCGGGCGAGCGGACGTCGAGCGGCGCCAGGTCGAGCCCCCGGCGCCACGCGACGACCGGCAGCCGTGCCGGCGCCGCGCCTCCGCTCACCGCGCACCGCAGCAGAGGCGCGCCCGACCCGAGCCTCGTCTCGCCGTCGCTCGCCGTGAAGGCGTAGGAGTACCGCTCCGGCGCCAGGCAGAGCCCCGCGGAGGCGCCGATCTCGACGAGCGCCACCGGCTCGCCGGGCTCCGTGATCCGCTCCAGCGCCGCGACCAGGGGCGCGCACCGCAGCGCCTCGTTGGTCTGCGTCCTCCGCTCGGCGGCGATCGGTGCCACCCGCGCCCATTCGCTCCGGAGCCACGCGGCGAATCCGGCGCCGTCGACGTCGGGCACGCCGAGCAGCCGCGCGACCGAGAAGAGCAGGGACGGCTGCCGGTGCTGCGCGGGCAGCTCGTCGATCAGGGCGAGGAGGCGCGCATCCTCCGTGACGGCGAGCGCCCACTCGACCTGCCGCTCGGAGGTCTGCGCGAGCTCGACGGCGGCGCGGCGGAAGCGGTCGGCGGAGGAGGGCATGCCTCCATCCTGAGGGAGCGGCGCAACGGTTCCTGCAGGCGGGCGGAGGACCTGCGCGGCGGGCGACAGCCCTGCTCAGCGGATGTCGGTGGTCGCCGGTAGAACGGACTCATGTCCGACACCGCTCCGAACCCCGCGTCCGCGCCGGTCCGCGAGCGGCGCCTGCTCGACATCCGGCGGATCTACGCCGAGCCGGCCGCGCTCGAGCTGCCCCGCGGGCAGGAGGTCGTGGCGCGCTGGCCGGGCGCCGAGATCGTGCCCGTCGAGTCGCACTGGCTGATCCCGGAGGTGCACGGCGACGAGGCGAACGTCGCGCGCTGGGTGCGCATCAAGACGGAGGCGCTCGTGCTCGGGGTGAAGAAGTCGCTCGTCACGCGCCCGAACGGCCGCTCGGCCGACTTCATCGCCCCCTCCACCGCCAACGGCTGCGCCATGGCGTGCGTGTACTGCTACGTGCCGCGGAGGAAGGGCTACAGCAACCCGATCACGCTCTTCACGAACATCGAGCAGATCCAGCGCCACCTCGCCCGGCACATCGGCAAGCAGGGCCCCAAGGCCGAGGCGAACCAGTGCGACCCGGAGGCCTGGGTCTACGACATCGGCGAGAACAGCGACTGCTCCGTCGATGCGCTGCTGAGCGAGAACGTCCGCGACCTCTGCGAGCTGTTCCGGATGTCGCCCACCGCCAAGGCGTCCTTCGCGACCAAGTACGTCAATCGCGAGCTCCTCGGGTGGGACCCGCTCGGGCGCACCCGCGTCCGGTTCTCGCTGATGCCCGCCGAGACGGCGAAGGTCACCGACATCCGCACCTCGCCGATGGCCGAGCGGATCGCGGCGATCAACGACTTCGTCGACGCCGGCTACGAGGTGCACGTCAACTTCTCGCCCGTGATCCTCACCGAGACCTGGCAGCAGGACTGGACCGAGCTCTTCGACCAGCTCGACGCCGCCCTCCACCCGCGGGCGAAGGCGCAGCTCGCGGCCGAGGTGATCCTCCTCACCCACAACGAGGGCCTGCACGAGGTGAACCTCGGCTGGCACCCGAAGGCGGAGTCGCTGCTCTGGCAGCCGGGACGCCAGGAGCAGAAGGTCTCCGAGAACGGCGCCGTCAACATCCGCTACCGACGCGACCTCAAGCGCGCGGCCCTCGACCGCTTCCGCGCCCTCCTCGCCGAGCGCCTCCCCTACTGCCGCGTTCGCTACGCCTTCTGAGCCGGCGCCCCCGCCGGAGCGGCGGCGCGACGACTCGCGCAGGAGCGCACCCTCCCGCTCCCGCGTACGCCGGGACACCGCCGCGGAGACGGCGTCTCGCGCGAGCGCGGCGTCTCGACGGAGCCCCACGCCCTCTCAAGTGAGCGCACCGTCACGCCTCCTCCGGCTCCACCCGCCCCGCCGAGACACTGTCGGCCCGCCCGACACACCGCCGCCGTCGAGACGGCGTCTCGCGCACGAGCGCGTGTCTCGACGCAGCCGCACCGCCCTTCGGAGGCACCCGCAACTGAGGCCCGGAGTCGCCCGGCTGGGAGTCCGCCCGGCGGCCGGGGCCACTGCTTCGCATTCCGGATAGCGGCACGTGCCCTCCGAACGAGGGGCGTACTTTCGGAGAACAGCCGGAGGGACGGCCCGACCGCCCGACTCCACGGGCCTGCAGAGCAGGCGTCAGCGGGGATCGACGGCTCGGCGCGACGGCATCCGGGCTCGACATCCCGGAGCCCGGCACCCCCGGATCGACACTCCGGACACTCGACTCGGCGGCACAGCACACCCCGGGTCCTGCTCCCCACGAACACCCCCACCATCTCGCACTCCCCCTCCCGGCGGCACTCGCCGGGGCACCTCACCGTCGCGGCCGGCACCCGCGACACAGCACAGAACGGCGGCACGCACCATGGGCGCTCTCCTCTACGGCACTCCCCCCACCTCGCACGAGATCGACGACCGCGCGCTCGCGCACCTCCAGATCGTCATGATCAACAAGTTCCGTCGCGACGAGGCGTTCGCCTTCCAGCTCGACGCCTCGAGCGCGCACGGCACCGGACGCCAGACGCTCTGGCTGCACCCGACCATCCCTCTCCAGTTCTCGTTCCACGGAAGCCGCATGCCGGCGATCAACGCCACCTGGGTGCGCGCACTGATGGAGGAGGCCAACAGCGGCCGGGGCCTGCGGATCGTCACCGAGCCGGCGCAGCAGCCCGAGTCCTCCGGGCTCACGCACGCTGCCTGAGCGCGCCGTGTCCAGGCGCGACGACGACGAGCCGATGGAGGTCACCGACTTCGTCGAGCTCGCCGGTGCAGTGCACGACGACGCAGGCTTCGAGTGCTCCTCCACTGTCGACGGCGTGACGGGCGCGCTCTGCGTCCTGCCCGACTCCCTGGTGCTGCGGAGCGCCGGCACCGGCGACTCGACCCGCGTCGGCACCCGCGACATCCGCTCCTGGCGGGCCACTCCGGCCGGCGCCACCTTCTCGCTCGCCGTGGATGCCGGAGCGCGGCACACCGTGGTGCTGCTCACGCAGTTCCAGGCGGCGACCGTCCAGGCCATGACCCGCGCCGCCGGACCCGCGACTGGTTTATCCGCTTAACGAATTCCCCGTTCGGGGCACGCGGTGAGGAGCGCTCCTCGTGCGACCCTGATCGGGATGAACGAGAAGGACGAGGTCATGCGCTCCGACATCGGCGGGCGTGACATCGAGCAGGCGCGGGCCCTCTTCGAGCAGTCGTACAACGGGCACCGCTTCGTCGTCGAGCCCGGCGAGGACTTCTCGTACCGCTACACCTCCGTCGGCGACGGCGACGTGACGCTCCGCGGCAGCCAGTTCGCCGGCTCCGTGCAGGGCTCGATCCAGACCGAGGGCGAGTACGTCGTCTCGTGGCTGACCGCCGGCGCGGGCGTCACCGATCTCGACGGCGACGCGGTGACCCTCGGATTCGGGCAGCCGGCGATCTTCGTCAACGACCGTCCCAGCCGGTTCGAGTTCCACGACTACCGCCAGAACCTCATCCACTTCGACGGCGCGTACCTCGAGGGCATCGCGGAGGAGGTCGAGGGCACCCGCGGCCCCCTCCTCTTCGACACCACCGCACGACCCGAGGGCGCGGCGCTGCGGCGCTGGTCGGCGACCGTCGCGACGGTCGCCCGGGTGATCTACGACGCCGACAGCTCGCCGCTGCTGCGCCGCGAGGCCGACCGCGCGGTCGCCGTCGCCCTGCTCGAGACCTTCCCGCACTCGACGCTGGACACTCCCGGCGACCTCGGAGTACCCCGCTCGGGGCGCCTCCGCCAGGCTATCGAGTACATGTACGAGCACGCCCACGAGCCGCTCCGGACCGAGCAGATCGCCGACGCGGCGGGCATGGGCCTGCGGACGCTGCAGACCGAGTTCCGGCGCGAGTTCGGCTTCACCGCGGTCGACTACCTGCGGCGGATCCGGCTGGACGGCGTGCAGAAGGAGCTGCGGGCGGGCGAGTCCGGAGTCGTCAGCGTCAGCGAGGTCGCACGGCGCTGGGGCTTCGCGCACCTCGGCCGGTTCTCGGCCTCGTACGCCCACCGCTTCGGCGAGCGCCCCAGCACCACGCTCGACACCTGAGGCGTCAGAGGTAGTCGGTCCCGCCGTCGTCCTCGCTGTCGTCGCCCTCGCCGCGCGGCTGCACGGTCGGCCGCGCGGGCTGGAGCCGTCGGGTCTTCTCGCGCATCGACTCCACCGCCTCCGGGTCGTCGAGGTCGACGCCGCGGTCGAGCGCCGGGCTGGTGAAGAGCTGGCTGGCCGGCCCGACCAGGAGACGGGTCTCGCCTCGCAGCCCCTCGTCCGAGAGCGACGGCACCACGACCAGGTCCGACTTCCCCACGTTCGCCAGCGCCTGCGCGTACTCGACGACCGCCGAGCACACCTCGTCGCCCAGCAGCACGAATCCGCTCGCGTAGTACAGCTTCTGCATCTCGCCCTCCCCTGGATCCCGGACCGCCCCTCCGGTCGGCCTGTCCCCCGACGCTAGGACGGCGCCGACCGGGCGCCCCACCCCTTGACGGGGGTGGGGCGGAGGGGTCAGAGTCCGCGCGGAACGGGCAGTCGCAGCGCGGTCGCGAGCGCCTCGACGACGCGGGTCGCGCGCACGTCGCCGACCCCCTCCATCCGGTTGGTGAGGAACGCGAAGCCGACTCCCGCGTCCGGGTCGGCGAAGGCGACCTGTCCGCCCGCGCCGTCGTGCCCGAAGCCGCTCGGCGTGAGGCGGCCTACCAGGCGGTCGCGGAGGCGGGGCTCTCGATCCCCGGCGACGTCGCCGTGGTGTCGTTCGACGACGACGAGCTGGCCGCCTACCTCCGCCCCGGGCTGACGACCGTGGCGCTGCCGCACGAGGAGATGGGCCGCCGGGCGGTCGAGCTGCTGCTCAGCGGCGCTCCGGGAGAGCGGGTGCTGGTGCCGATGCCGCTGGTGGAGCGGGCGTCGACGCGGCGGGCCCGACCCCCCGGGGCGCGCCCGCCGCCTCAGCCGGCCGAGCGGATCCCTCCGGTCGGACCCCAGGCGACTCCGGCGCCGCCCGCGTCGCCCTGGTAGTCGTCGGGCGAGAGGGTCATGCCGCTCGCGACGAAGTCGGCGGTCGCCGCGCAGTCCGTGACGACGACGTCGCCGTCGGAGCGCGCGAGCCCGTAGAGGCAGACGGACTCGTCGGCGAGCTCCGCGGCCGAGAAGGAGTCGAGGCTGAGGGTGGCGAAGTAGTCGACTCCGGCGATGCTGCCCAGGTAGCGCGTCGGCCCCCAGTGGAAGACTCGGAGGCTCGCGAGGGTCGACAGCGGGCGCGTGGCGACGTCGTCGGGGACGGCCCAGGGCTCGGTGAAGACCTCCAGCGACGGGCGAGGGGCCAGCGCGACGGAGGCGGCCGTGCCGAGGGCGGCGAGCCCGAGCACGGCGACGAGGGCGGCGATCACCCCGAGGCGGCGGCGCGGGCGGGGCGTGGCGGAGGTGCGGGAGTCGGCGTCGTCGCCTCCGGTGGTCTCACTGCGCTCGCCCCAGCCGGGCGCCGCGTCCCGGCCGGTCTCGTCACGGCCGACCTCGTCCCGGCCGGTCTCGTCCCAGCCGGTCCGGTCACGGCGCGTCCCGCCCCGGCCGCTCGCCGTCCCGAGGCCGATCCGGCCCTGGGCCGCTGCGGGTCCGGCGGGCGCGGCCAGTCCCGCGACCGCGGCGTCGAGCGCCTCCTCCCGCTCGCGGCGCTGCGCCCGCAGCAGTGCCAGCTCCTCGAGCGCAGCGGGGTCCGCCTCCGCGCTGAACGCCCGGCGCTCGAGCGCGGCCCGCTGCCTCCGCTCCTCCGGCGACGCCCCGTCGCGGCGCCGCTGCAAGGCGGCCCGGCCCCGACCGCGACCGCCCAGGGCCGCGTCGAGCGCCGCCTCCGTCGCGGGATCGAGCTCGTCGAGCAGCCGGGCCGCGCGCGCGGGCGTGACCGCGGTGCCGACGGACGCCGGCACGTCAGCCCCGGTCGCGGACGGCGCGCGCCAGCGACTCGAGGCGCTCCCGGTACTCCGGCCACCACTCCTCCGGCACCGGCGGGAGGTTGTCGCCGGGCGTCCGGAGCCCGACCCGCCCGTCGATCAGCTCGCGGACGATGTCGGCGTGGCCCGCGTGCCGGTGCGTCTCCGCGGTGATGTGGACGAGGATCCGGTGCAGCGTCACGTCGCGGTTCGTCCACCAGGGGACCTGCCCGGGAGCGTCGAGCGGGAGGGCCGCGACCGTCGCGTCGGAGTGGGCCCACACGCGGCGGTACAGCGCGACGACGTCGGCCAGGGACTCGTCGGCCGTCGCCCACATGTCCGAGTTCGGCTCCGACTCGTCCTCCATCCACGGCATCGGCTCCGGGAACGGCCGCCCGAACACGGCGCCGAGGTAGCCCGCCTCGGTGCCCGCCACGTGCTTCACCAGGCCGAGCAGGTTCGTGCCCGTCGCCACCAGCGGCCGCCGCACGTCGTACTCGTCGAGCCCGTCGAGCTTCTGCAGCAGGGCGTCGCGCCCCTCCTGCAGGTAGCGGAGGAGGGTCTGCTTCGCGTCGTCGCTCATCCCCCCAGCCTGCCGCGCCCGTCCGAGCCGCGCCAGAGCGGTGCCGGAGCCGCGCCGTGCTCAGACCGCAGGAAGGATCGCCCCGCGGGCACCGGGATCCGCGGATCCACGGCCCGCCGGAGCGATCCTTCCAGCGTTGTGCACGGGTCAGGCCGGGACGCCCGCTCCCGCCCGCTGGACCCGCGTGCCGACGAGGCGCTGCGAGGAGGCGTCGACAGCGGCGGCCGGGCCGACCAGCTCGAGCGCCGCCTCCGTCTCGCGCGTCGCGCAGTCCGGGCCCACCCACAGCTCGACGCGGCCGGGCTCGACGATCCGCACGCCCTCGCGGCCGGTGAAGGCCAGGCGCGCGGCCGGGACCTCGAAGCGGACCTCCGCCTTCTCGCCGGGCTCGAGCGCGACCCGCGCGTAGCCGAGCAGCTGCGCCACCGGCCGGGTCACGCTCGCGAACACGTCGCGGGCGTACAGCTGCACCAGGTCGGTGCCCGCCCGCTCGCCCGTGTTGCGCACGCGCACGGTCGCCGTGAAGGAGCCGTCCGTCGGGGCGGACTCCTCGACCGCCAGCTCCGTCCGGGCGAAGGCCGTGTACGAGAGGCCGTGGCCGAACGGCCGCACCGGCGTGCTGTCGGCGGAGGTCACGTCCGACGGCCCGCCGAGGATCGGGTGCAGGTACGAGAACGGCTGCGCTCCGGCGGAGCGCGGCAGCGAGACCGGCAGGTGGCCGGAGGGGTCGACCCGTCCCGAGACGACGCCCGCGATCGCGCCGGCGCCCTCCTCCCCCGGGAAGAACGCCTGCAGCACGGCGGCGGGAGCCGACGGCCCGTCGAGCGCCCAGCCCACGGCGTAGGGGCGGCCGGTCAGCAGCACGAGCACGACCGGGGTCCCCGTCGCCACGACGGCCTCGACCAGCTCGCGCTGGCGGCCCGGGAGCTCGAGGCTCTCGACGTCGTTGCCCTCGCCGACCGTGCCGCGGCCGAACAGACCCGCCCGGTCGCCGACGACCACGATCGCCACATCGGAGTCGGCGGCCGCCCGGACCGCCTCGGCGATCCCGGAGACGTCGTCCCCCTCGACCGAGCAGCCCTCGGCGAGCAGCAGCTCGGCCGAGCCGAACTCGTCGGCCAGCGCGTCCGCGACCGTCGGGATCTCGAAGCCCAGCGGCACGCCCGGGTGGTGCGCCAGCACGTGGTTGGCGAAGGAGTAGCAGCCCATGAGCGCGGGCGCGCTGTCGGCGTTGGGGCCGATCAGCGCGAGGCGGCGCGGCGCAGCGAGCGGCAGGACGCCGTCGTTGGCGAGCAGCACCACCGACTCCTCGGCCAGGCGGCGGGCGATGTCACGGTGGGCGGGCGAGTCGAGGTCGATCGACTCGGGGGCGTCGTCGAAGCGCGCGTCGAGCAGGCCGAGACGCTCCTTCTGCGCGAGCACCCGCAGCACGGCCCGGTCGACGAGCGCCTCGTCGGCCTCCCCGGCCCGGATGCGCGCGGCCAGCGGCGCGAGGAACGCGTCGCCCGTGGGCAGCTCCACGTCGATCCCCGCGGCGAGCGCCAGCTCGGCCGCCTCGCCCAGGTCGGCGGCGACCGCGTGCATGAGGTGGAGGAACGCGACCGAGAAGTAGTCGGCGACGACCACGCCGTCGAAGCCCCAGCGCTCGCGCAGCACGCCCGTGAGGTAGGCGGGCGTCGCTCCGACCGGGTCCCCGTCGATCTCGGCGTAGGAGTTCATCACCGAGCGGGCGCCCCCGTCGCGGATCGCCATCTCGAACGGCGGCAGCAGCACGTCCGCGATCTCGCGCGGTCCGGCGTGCACCGGCGCGTGGTTGCGGCCGCCGCGGGAGGCGGAGTAGCCGATGAAGTGCTTCAGCGTCGCGTCGATGCCGGTGGACTGCAGCCCCTGCACGTACGCGGTGCCGATCGTGCCGACCACGTACGGGTCCTCGGCGATGCACTCGTCGACCCGGCCCCAGCGGGGGTCGCGGATCACGTCGAGCACGGGCGCCAGGCCCTGGTGGATCCCGAGCTCGCGCATCGAGCCGCCGATCACGGCGCCGAGCTCGGCCACGAGCTCCGGGTCGAACGAGGCGCCCCAGGCGAGCGGAGTCGGGAACGTCGCGGCCTGCCAGGCGGCGAGCCCGGTCAGGCACTCCTCGTGGACGATCGCCGGGATGCCCAGCCGCGTCTCCTCGACGAGCCGGCGCTGCTCCGCCCACAGCCAGCGGGCGCGCTCGAGCGGATCGACGGGGCGCGTGCCGTAGACGCGGGTCAGCTGGCCGATCCCCTCGCGGGTCGCCTCGGCGTACCCGGTCGAGGTGGCCATCTCGCCGGCGAGCGGGGCGACGACCTCGCCGCCCTGGTCGACCCAGTAGCCGACCAGCTGGGAGAGCTTCTCCTCCAGCGTCATCCGGCCCAGCAGCTCGGTGGTGCGGGCGGACGGGGCCTGGGGGTCCTCTGGTGCGTGCGGTGCGGTCACGGTGCGACCCTCTCTGCGGGTGGGGCGACGGGTGCGGACGGGACGGGGGACGCGGCGGACGGGCGGAGCGATCCGCTCATCCCTTCACCGCCCCCGTCAGCCCGCCGACGATGCGGCGCTCGAAGACGCTGAAGAAGATCAGCGCCGGGATCATCGACAGCGACACGAAGGCGAGCACCTTCGCCGTGTCGACCGAGTACTGCGACGAGAACGCCTGGACTCCGAGCGGGAGCGTGAAGGTGGACTCGTTGTTGAGGATGAACAGGGGCAGCAGGTAGCTGTTCCAGCTCGCGATGAACGCGAGGATCCCCGTGGTGATCACGCCGGGCATCGCCAGGCGCACGACCATCCGGAAGAAGAAGCCGATCCGGCTGCAGCCGTCGATGAAGGCCGCCTCCTGGATCTCGTCCGGGATCGCGCGGAGGAACGGCACCAGGATGATGATCGTGGTCGGCAGGCCGAACGCGATCTGCGGCAGCACCACTCCGGCGAGCGAGTTCATCAGGCCGAGGCTCTTGATCACCAGGTAGAGAGGAGTGATCGCCACGGTCATCGGGAACATCAGGCCGGCGGCGAAGAGCGCGTAGAACACGCCGCGTCCGGTGAAGTCGTGGCGGGCGAGGACGTAGCTCGCCATCAGGCCGAGCACGACCACGCCGAGCGTCGTCGCGAGGCCGGCGATGGTGGAGTTGCCGACCTCCTGCCAGAAGACTCCGCCGGTGATCACGTCGAGGTAGTTCTGCACGTTCCACGGCGAGGGCAGGCCCGCCGGGTCGGTGGTGATCTGCGCGTTCGTGCGGAAGCCGCCGAGGATGATGTACGCCACCGGGGCGAGCATCAGCGCGATCACGACGATCGCCACGACGTAGGCGATCGTGGTGCCGCGGCCCAGGGGCTGCCGGCGCCGCTTCACCGCGAGAGGCCGAGGGATCTCCGGAGTGATCGGCGGGGCCGTCATCGTCGTGCCGGTCATCGCTTGTCTCCCGTCAGTGCGCCCGCCGTGTCGCGCCGGAGCACGAAGCGCTGGTAGAGCAGCGCCACCACGAGCGAGATCAGGAACAGGACCACCGCGACGGCGTTCCCGTACCCGTAGTTGCCGGCGTTGCGGCCGTTGGTGACCAGGTAGATCGCCATGGTCGAGGTGCCCGCGGTCGAGGACACGTACTGGCCCCAGATGATGTAGACGAGGTCGAACAGCTGCAGTGCGCCGATGATCGACAGGAACGCCCAGATCCGCAGGGTCGGCGCGAGCAGGGGCAGGGTGATCCGCCGCTGCACCTGCCAGTAGGAGGCGCCGTCGATGGCCGCGGCCTCGGACAGCTCCTCGGGGATGCCCTGCAGACCCGCGAGGAAGAGGATCACGGCGAAGCCGATGTACTTCCACGTGATGATCAGCATCAGCGTCCAGATCGCGATCGCCGGATCCGAGAGCCAGTCCTGCTTCAGCGCGCCGAGGCCGACCTTCTCGAGCAGGCCGTTGACCGCGCCGCTGGTCTGGAGCATCAGGCTCCAGCCGGTGCCGACGACGACCTCCGAGATCACGTACGGCACGAAGATCAGGACGCGGATGATCGACTGCCCGCGCAGCTTGCGGTTCAGCAGCAGCGCCAGGAGGATCGCGACCGGCCCCTGGAGCACGAGCGAGAGCACCACGATGATGCCGTTGTGCGCGAGGGCGTCGTGGAAGGTGGGGTCCTGCAGGATCGTCAGGTAGTTGCGGAAGCCGACGAAGTCCGTCGGCACTCCGTAGCCCTGCCAGCTGAAGAAGCCGTAGTAGGCCGCCATCACGACCGGGAAGATCACGAAGGCGAGGAAGACGATCAGCGCCGGGCCGACCAGGAGCGCGATCTCGAAGCGCCCAGCCCAGCCCACGCTGCGGCGGCGCCGGCGCACCGGAGGCGTCGAGGTGACGCCTCCGGTGCGCGCGGTCCCGCGGGGCTCATCCACTCCGAGGAGCGGGCTCTCGCGGAGTGCCATGGTGGCTAGGCCTTCGCCGCGGCGGCGTTGACGGCCTCGACCAGCTGCTCGGGGTCGCTCTTGCCGGCCAGCAGGTCGACGACTCCGACGTTCAGCGCGTTGCCGACGTTGAGGCCGTAGACGGTGTCGAGCCACTGCGAGACGTACGGGGCCGAGTTGAAGGCCTCGAGGATCTGCTGCAGGTACGGCTCGGTGACCGCCTCCTGCGCCACGGTGTTCACCGGGGGCGCGTTGAAGGCCGCGTAGTACTCCTTCTGCACGTCGGAGGTGGCCAGGTAGTTGAGGAAGTCGACGCACTCGTCGGGAGCGCCCGCGGAGCAGGAGTAGCCGTCGACGCCGCCCATGATCGCGCCGGCCTCGCCGTCGCCGCCGTCGATCTCGGGGAACGGGAACCAGCCCAGGTCGGGCAGCGGCTTCTCGTCGGGGGTGAGGGAGGCGATCACGCCGGGGTTCCACGCGCCCATGAGCTCCATCGACGCCTGGTGGTTGGCGAGGAGTCCGGCCGAGCTGCCCGCGCCCTGCTGGGCGGCGGTGGTGAGGAAGCCCTCGTTGAACGGCTCGGTGGCCGAGAAGTCCTGCAGGTCCTCGCCCGCGCGGACCCAGCAGTCGTCCGAGAAGTCCTTGGTGTCGGCCGCCTCGGCCATGGTGTCGGCGCTGCACTCGCGGAGCGCGAAGAAGTAGTACCAGTGCGCGGCGGGCCAGGCGTCCTTCGCGCCGAGCGCGACGGCCTGGGCTCCGCTGCCCTTGATCTTCGTGATCGCCGAGTCGAGCTCGTCGATGGTCTTCGGCGTCTCGGTGACGCCCGCCGCCGTGAAGAGGTCCTGGCTGTAGAACAGGCCGCCCGGGAGGACGGCGACCGGCATCGCCCAGACCTTGTCGTCGAGCGTGTTCGCCGAGAACGAGCCCTCGGGGATCTCGCTGCGCGCCTGGTCCGAGATGCCGTCGGTGAGGTCCTTCAGCTGTCCGCCCGCGACCATGGCGGCGAGCTTGCCGCCTCCGCGCTGGAGGAAGACGTCGGGGGCGTCGCCCGAGTTGAGCGCCGTCTGGAGCTTGCCGTCGAGATCCTCGTTCTGGATGGCCTGCGACTCGATGGTCACTCCGGGGTTCGCGGCCTCGAAGTCCGCGATCGTCTTGTCCCAGAACTCCTGGCCGGGGCCCGTGGTCGAGTTCTGCCAGAGGGTCATCGCGACGCTGCCGTCGCTCGATCCCGAGTCCTGGGCCGAGCAGCCGGTGAGGGCCGCGACCGTGCCGAGCAGGGCTGCTGTCGCCACTGCGATCTTCCTGAACTTCATCGTCCAACCGTTCTCTTCATCGAGGGCGCCGCCTGGTGCACCGGCGCCGTGGGGGTTCCCGCCTTCGCGGGTGGAGTCAGTGTCCGCAGTGCTTGCGAAAGTGGTCAAACGTTTTCGAAATGGTTTTCGAAGCACGGGTTACAGTCGGCCACATGACCACCCGACCGACCATCCACGACGTCGCCGCTGCCGCCGGCGTCTCGGTGGCGACGGTGTCCAAGGCCGTGAACGGCCGCTACGGCATCGCCCCCTCCACCGCCACCCGCGTGCTCGAGGTCGTGCGCGAGCTCGGCTACGAGTCGAGCCTCGTCGCGAGCAGCATGCGCTCCCGGCGCACGGGCGTGATCGGCGTGCTCGTCGCGGGGTTCGAGCCGTTCAGCGCCGAGATCCTGAAGGGCGTGGGGTCGGTGCTGGCGGAGTCGCGGTTCGACCTGCTCGCCTACTCCGGCTCCCACGAGGGCGAGCAGGAGGGCTGGGAGCGGCGCTCGCTCAGCCGGCTCAGCGGCACCCTCATCGACGGGGCGATCATGGTCACGCCGAGCGTGGTGAGCGCGCCCTCCGACATCCCGCTCGTCGCCGTGGACCCGCACACCGGCCGCGCCGACCTGCCGACCGTCGAGTCCGACAACTTCGGCGGCGCCCTGCTCGCCACCCGCCACCTCGTCACCCTCGGGCACCGCCGCATCGGCTTCGTCGCGGGTCGCGGCGACCTGCGCTCGGCGCGGCTGCGCGAGGCCGGCTACCGGGCGGCGCTGGCGGAGGCCGGCATCGCCTTCGACGAGCGCCTGCTGCGGGTGGGCAACTACCACCGCGACACCGCCCGGCGGCCCGCCTCCTCGCTCCTGTCGCTGCCCGACCGGCCGACCGCGGTCTTCGCCGCCAACGACGTCTCGGCGCTGGCGATCATCGAGACCGCCGCGCACCTGGGCCTCGCCGTGCCCCACGACCTGTCGGTGATCGGCTTCGACGACGTGCCCGAGGCCGCTCGCTTCGATCCGCCGCTGACCACCGTCCGCCAGCCGATGCAGACGCTCGGAGCGACCGCCGCCGAGATGCTGATCGCCCTGATGGCCGGGCGCGAGCCGCGCTCGCTGCACGTGCAGCTGCCGACGCAGCTCGTCCGCCGCGCGACGACGGGACCGCCGGCATGAGCGACGACGGGACCGCCGGCAGGAGCGACGAGCTGGAGGACCACGGCCCGACCGCGGTGCACGCCGCCCTCTTCGACGCGCTGGAGCTGGTGGACCTGCCCGCGCTCGAGGCGCTGCTCGACGAGCGCTTCGTGATCGAGCACCCGACCGGCCTCGTGCAGTCGCGGGAGGAGTGGCTCGCCGACATCGACGAGGCGCGCAAGGAGTACCACGAGATCGACCACGTCGAGAGCGCCCTCTCGGGCGGCGCCGCGCACCCGGTGCTCACCTCCCGCACCATCACCGAGGCGACCATCGGCCGCCTGCACGCGACCTGGCGGCTCCAGCTGACGAGCCGCCTCGTCCGCCGCGACGAGGGGTGGGTGATCACGCGGACCGTGGTGACGAGCTGGTGAGGCCGGCGGACCGGCGCGTCCGCGGCCGGCCGTGGGCGCGGCGGGCAGGATCGACACCGTGCTCCTCCAGGTCGTGACCCGCTCCGCCCGCCCGGCCGCCGAGATGTTCGACCGGGCGCGCGACATCGACCTGCACACCGCCTCGCAGGCCGGCGCTCGCGAGCGCGCGGTGTCCGGGACGACCACCGGGCTGATCGGCCTGGGCGAGCACGTGACCTGGAGCGCCCGGCACTTCGGCGTCCCGCTCCGGCTGACCAGCACCATCACCGCGCTCGACGCCCCGCACTCCTTCGTCGACGAGCAGACCGGCGGGCCCTTCGCGATGTTCCGGCACGAGCACCGCTTCGAGCCCGACGGCTCCGGCTCCGTGATGATCGATCGGCTCGAGTACTCCGCCCCGCTCGGCGTCCTCGGGCGGATCGCGGAGCGGCTGGTGCTCGACCGGCACCTGCGGCGGCTGCTGGAGGAGCGCGGCGCGTTCCTCGCCGGGGGCGACCGGTGAGGCTCCTGATCCGGACCCTGCTGACGCTCGTCGCCGTCGCCGGCGTCCTCTCGCTCGCGACGACCTCGGTCCTGTTCGCCCTGTCCTCCCTCGACACCGGCCGGGACCCCGGCGAGCTGCTCCTCCCGCTGGCCCGAGCGCTTCTGGCGACCGCCGTGACGGCGGCCGTCGGCGGGCTCCCCTACTCCGCGGGACGGGGTCGCGCGCCCTGGCCGGTCCTCTGGTCGGCCTCCACGGTCTGCATCCTCGCGATCGCCTGGATCGTGGTCTCGATCGCGGCGTGGACCGACGCGGGCGACGGGACGGACGCCGTCGTCGCGCTGCTGACCGTGGTGCCCGCCGCCTGCTGCTCGATCGCCGCGGTGCCGGTGACCGAGCTCGTCCTCCGGGTGGGAACCCGCAGGATCGGCGCCCGCTAGCGGATCCGTTCCCGCCGCTTGACGTTGACGCCGCGTCAACCCGTACCGTCGCTTCCATCGCCGCCGGAGTCACCGGCGACGCGGAGACGGAGGGCGCTGTGGAGCAGGAGTGGACCGTGCACGAGGTGGCGCGGCTGGCCGGCACGACCAGTCGGACGCTTCGGCACTACGGGGCCGAGGGACTGCTCCCGGCGAGCCGGGTGGGCGCGAACGGCTACCGCTACTACGACGCCGCCGCGCTCGTGACGCTGCAGCGGATCCTGCTGCTGCGCGACCTCGGTCTCGGGCTGCCCGAGATCGGGCGGATCCTGCGGCGCGACGCGGAGCCGGTGGCCGCTCTCGAGCGGCACCTCGACGTGCTCCAGGAGGAGCGCCGACGGCTCGACCGCCGCATCCGGGCTGTCACCGGGACGATCACCACGATGAGAGAAGGGAACGGGCCGATGGCCGAGGAGATGTTCGACGGGTTCGACCACGCGGAGCACCGCGAGGAGGTGGAGCGCCGCTGGGGTGCTCCGGCGTACGCCGACGGCGACCGCTGGTGGCGCTCGATGAGCGCGGAGGACCGCGAGCAGTGGCAGCGGAGGCAGGCGGACCTCGCCGACGCCTGGACCGCCGCGGCGGCGAGCGGGGCGGATCCGACCGGGGAGGAAGCGCTCGCGCTGGCCGATCGGCACCGCGCCTGGCTCGCCGAGGTGCCGGGCACGCCCCGCGACGCGACCGGCGGCCCGAGCGACGAGTACCTGCTCGGGCTCGGCGAGATGTACGTCGACGACGAGCGGTTCTCGGCGCACTACGGCGGAGTCGCCGGCGCCCGGTTCGTCCGCGATGCGCTGCGGGCACTGGTCGGGCGGCGGGGATGACGGAGGTTCCGTCTGCCGGGCCGGGACCCCGCTCCGGAACGGCATGATCGCCTGATGGGACGCATCCGATTCAGCAGTCCGGGCTGGGACGAGGACACCGACCGGGGACCTGCGCCCGACCCCGACCGTGCCCGGTACTCCCGGGACGACGGGGCGAGGTTCACCGCGATCACGCTCACCTACCTGTCGGTCCTCCCCGCGATCGTCCTCACGGCCGCGTTCCTCCTCGTGCGGCTCCCTCCCCTGGACCGCGACGACCAGCCCGACTGGACGGCGCCGCGCGCGGAGGTCCTGGCTCCGTGGCTGCTGCTGTTCCTGCTCCCACCGCTGGTCACGGGACTGCTCGCCCGTCTGGTCGGCGGGCGGGACTCCTTCCACGGGTTCCTGCCGTCCGCCGCGGTCTGCCTCGTGGTGATGGCGCCGTTCCTCGGGCTCTCGGCCCTGTCGCTCCTCGGCTAGGCGCGGCCTCTCACGCCTGCAGGATCACCGCGCCGTAGTGCGTGCCCGCGCCCGTGCCCACCAGCAGCACCGACTCCCCCGGCTGCACGCGCGAGCGGTGCAGGGCCAGCGGGATCGCGCTGCCGATCGTGTTGCCGACCTCGCCGAGCGTGATCGTCATCCGGTCGCGACCCCAGAGGCGGGCCATGCCCTCGAGCCCGGCCGCGCTGGTCTGGTGCGGGACCACCCGGTCGATGCCGGGGAGCCCGCTCGAGAGGCCGGGCCGCACCTCCTCGAGGAACGCCGGGAAGTGCCGCAGCGCGTCGACGAGCAGCGCCTTGCCCTGCATGTCGAACCGGAAGTCGGCGAGCCGATCGGGCGCCTCCTCGATGCGGATGCGCGAGCCGAAGCCGCGCAGCTCCGCGTGGCGCACACCGCTCGGGCGGGTGCGGAAGTGCGTGGTGACCAGGCCCTGGCCCGGCGTCAGGGCGCGGCCGATCACGACGGCGGCGGCCGCGTCGCCGAAGAGCAGGGCGCTCTCGGGCTGGCCCGGGTCGATGCCGCGGCTGCCGCAGTCGGTCGAGACGATGAGGACCGTGTCGGCGCGACCCGTGGCGACGAGGAACCCCGCCTCCTGCAGAGCGAAGAGGAACGACAGGCAGGTGGCGCCGACGCTGTACGCCGAGACGTCGTCCAGGCCGAGGCCCGCGGCGAGCAGCGCGCCTCCGTCCGGGATCGCCTGCAGCTGCGTGCCCGAGGCGTTGAGCACCACGTCGACCGTGTCGAGTCCGGCCGCCGCGAGCGCCCGGCGGGCGGCGAGCAGGCCGAGCTCCAGCGGGTCCTCGTCGTCGGTGACCCAGTGACGGGTGCGCACGCCGGAGCGGCGCTCGGCCTCGTCGGCGGGCAGGCCGCAGAGCGCGGCGACCTCGGCGGTCGTGACGATCCGCTCGGGCAGCGCTTCGCCCGTGCCGAGGACGCGGAGCGGGAGGAGGTCGGGCACGCGGGCCCCTTCCTGCCCCGGGACGTGCGGAGCGAATCCCTGTATAGCGCGCCTCTGCACCTCCGCGCGCACTGTTCGGCGCGGTTTGACGGCACAGGCGCCCGCCGACACCATGGTCCCGGAGCGGGGGACGGATGGACGCGCACGGATTCTGGGTGGTCGTGCCCTTCCTCGACGAGGAGAAGCTGCTCGGCGGCGCCCTCGACGCGCTCGCCCGCCAGACCGATCCGGACTTCACCCTCCTGCTCGTCGACAACGGCAGCACCGACGGCTCGCGCGCCGTGATCGAGGAGTTCCGCCGCCGGCGCCCGGAGCGGCAGGTCGCCGTGATCGACGAGGCGCAGAAGGGCACGGGAGCCGCCTCCGACACCGGCTTCCGCCACGCGATCGCCGAGGGCGCGACGGCCGTCGCCCGCACCGACGCCGACTGCCTGCCGAGCGCCGACTGGGTGGCGCGCCTCAGGGCCGACCTCCGCGGCGGCGCCCGTTTCGTCGGCGGCCGCCTGTCCCCGCGGCGGGACGAAGCCGTCTACCGCTGGTACGACGGCGTGCTCGGCACCGCGCTGATCCGCCTGATGGAGCACGCGCCGGGCGTCTTCTACCGCCGCCCCGGCCAGCGGTACCGGATGTTCATGGCCGCCGGCTGCAACCTCGCGATCGACGCCGCGCTGTACCTCCAGGTCGACGGCTTCCCGCGCTCGAGCATCGACGACACCGACGAGGACCTGGAGCTGCACCTCAAGGTCTGCCAGGTGATCGGGCGGAGCGAGGCGCTGCTCGACAAGGACGCGGTCGTGCTGATGTCGATCCGGAAGGGCAAGGCGCTCGGGTACCTGGGGATCCTGCTCTGGTACTGGGGCCGCAAGCGCGGGTTGGAGGTCGTCGATGTCCGCTGAGCGCCGGCGCCGCGTGCTGATCACCGGGGCGACGGGCTTCCTCGGCGGCTACGCCGTGCGCGAGTTCCTGGCCGCGGGCGACGACGTGCTCGCCACCGGTCGCGCCCCCGAGGCGCTGGCGCGGCTGGAGGAGGAAGGCGCCACGGTCCTCCGCGCCGACCTCGCCGAGCTGGGCGCGACGGACGTCGACGCCGACGTGCTCGTGCACGCCGCGGCGCTCTCGAGCCCGTGGGGCACGTGGAGCGAGTTCGAGCGCGCGAACGTCACGGGGACGGAGTCGATGATCGCGCTGGCCGAGCGCTGCGGGATCCGCCGCTTCGTCTTCGTCTCGTCGCCGAGCATCTACTCCGCCCGCCGCCACCAGTACCTGGTGCGGGAGGAGGAGGTCGACACCGGCAGCCGGATGAGCATCTACATCCGCAGCAAGATCGAGGCCGAGCGGCTGCTGCAGGAGGCGCACCGCGCCGGCCGGATCCCCGAGCTCGTGATCCTGCGCCCCCGCGGCCTGATCGGCGTCGGCGACCCCAGCCTCCTCCCCCGCTTCGTCGCCGCTAGCCGCCGCCGCGGCATCCCCCTCTTCGACGGCGGCCGGAACCCCGTCGACATCACCTGCGTCGAGAACGCCGCGCACGCGCTGGTGCTCGCCGCCGACGCTCCCGTGGCCGACGGCGGCGTCTACAACATCACCAACGGCGAGCCCGCTCCGCTCGGCGACCTCCTCGAGCGCTTCTTCGCCGCGATGGGCGAGGAGCCGCGCTTCATCCGGGTGGACCTGCGCGTGCTGACCGCGCTCGCCGAGATCCTGGAGCGGGTCTACCGGCTGCTGCCCGGCCGCGAGCCGCCGTTCACCCGCTACACCGTGGCGACCCTCGCCTACGCGCAGACCCTCGACATCTCGCGGGCGCGGACCGAGCTCGGCTACGAGCCGACCGTGCCGCTGGCCGAGGGCATCCGCCGGGTCGGCGAGCACCTGAGGAGGACGCGTGGCTGAGTCGTCGCTGCAGGTGATGGCGTGCGGGAGCACCGTCTTCCCGCTGTCCCGGGTGTTCCGCGGGAAGGGGCTCCCCCGCCGCGTCTTCCCCTCGAACGTCTTCCTCTACACGCACGCGAGCGGCCGACGGGTGCTCGTGGACACGGGCTACCCGCCGACGTTCCGCGGGACAGGCCTCGTCGGACGGCTGTACGAGCGGATCCTGCCCGCGACGGTGCCGGACGACGAGACCGTCGACCAGCGGCTGCTCGCCCTCGGCCTGACCCCGGCCGACGTGGAGTTCGTGGTGCTCACGCACCTGCACCCGGACCATGTGGGCGGCGTGCGCTGGTTCCCGGACGCGACGTTCGTGCTGTCGTCGGGCCAGGTCGCCTCCGTGCGGCGGAACCGCGTGCGCGAGGGGATCTTCCGCGCGCTGCTGCCGCCGTGGTTCGAGGCCGGGATCGTGGCGGACGAGCAGCCCGCGACGACGATCAAGGGGCTGACCGGATTCGACCTGTTCGGCGACGGGTCGCTGCTCGTGGTGCCGCTCCCGGGGCATGCGCGCGGTCACCTGGGGGTGCTCGTCGAGGGGCGCGTGCTGGTCGCCGGGGACGCAGCGTGGGGGCGGGAGTTCCTCGGCTGGTCCGGGCGCCTGCGCCGGCTGCCGCGGTTCATCAGCGACGACGCGCGGGCGCACGAGCGGACGTCCGAGATGCTGGAGCGGGTGGAGGCGGCGGGCGTGCGGCTGTGCTTCTCGCACGACGCGTATCCGGAGGGGGACGTGGCGCTGCGCGGAGCGGCGACTTGCCGGTAGGTGCCGATGCCGACGACGACCCGCGGGCGACTTGTGCGCCCTCTTCAAGTTCACCGCTTAAGAAGTGCCTAGCCCTGATGAAGCGAAGCTAGTCGAGCGTAGTTGTGCGCTCGGCCAGCGCTACTGTGGCACGGGCACGCAGAAGCGCGCTTGAGAGCAAGAACCATAAGGCGGCTAGGACAACCAGGGCCGCGCAGGTGACACCGGATACAACTGCGACTCTTGCCCAGGCCGCATCAGCGGTCGCACGAGAAATGTCAGCTTGGATGAGCGCGGCGTCACTAGAGGAACTCGCCTTCTCAAAACGTTCTGTCGCCTTCTCCAGTTCGTCTTTGAAAGGAACGAACTCCCTCGAAGACGCCGCAATACGATCGTCAAACTCTTTCTTCAGCGCCGGATCGAAGCCGACAGAGGCGGGCCAGATTGGAGCTGAAATGGTTCCGTCCTCCACGCCGCGCGCCACCTCTTCATCGTAGATCTGCGAGGCGACCGTCTGCTCGAGTTCAAGCTTCTCCCAAGCCAGGTCGTGGCGATACTCCGCTCCCTTGAAATCTTTACGCACTTCTTTTAGACGGCTTGCGCTAGATTCCGCTTGCGTTTCTAACGAATTGGCTTCGAAGGTAAGTTGCGTTGCGCTGAAGACGTTTATACCCACCGTCAACAGGCCGCCTGCAAGCGCGAGAAAAAAGATCCATCGACCGGCAGTATTTGCCGCTTCTGCACGCTTTAGAAAGTGACGGACAGGGTCAGTAGAGGTTCGAGCGGAAGGTCTTGGCACCCGATCAGTGTAGCCAGTTGCCTTCGCTGTTTGTGTACGCTTCCAATTCGAACCAACGACTTAGTTGCATGTCATCGATCTGGTTACGAACCAACCCGATTAATAGACATGAATGAAGGCCCCGCTTCCCTGATCCGCGTGACGTAGAGCCGAGGTCGAAAATGAAGGTCGACCGAGCTCGCAGTCGCCCTCACCCGCAACGCTCGTGGCCGTGCCGCCGGGAAGGACGGCATCATCGTCGGCTACCGCATCGGGAGCGGCAGTGAGCTCGGCTGGTCGAGCGGCTACAGCAACGACGTCGGGGGGCATCACAGGATCGGCCACGACGGGCAGCAGCTGACCGCGCCCTTCAGTCGAGTGTGGGAGGCCTGGCCGGAACGCTGACGCCGCGGCCGGCAGACTCTCGCGAGGTCATCGACCCTGTCCGAGGAGTGACGCGCCTGCCGCCTCGGGCCGCGAGATCTCGAGTTCCGATGCTCGACCAGCCTCTAGCGGTCGTCAGCGGGGCAGGTCCTCGTAGGGGACGCGGCGGCTCAGCCAGGCGAGCAGACCGGCGGCGAGCGCCGCGATCGCCGCAGGGATGAGCAGCAGCCAGAGGGCCGAGGTCACGGCGACGAGGACGAGCGCCGCCGCGGCGACGCCGGCGCCGATCGCGAAGTTCCAGCGCACGTCCGTCGCCACTCCGCCCTCCGGTCGCGCCCACAGCACGACGAGGGCCGTCGCGATCGGCCCGAGCAGCAGCCCCAGCACGAACCAGCGCCAGCGCGAGCGGCCCTTCTGCTCGGCCAGACCGGCGGTGACGATCGCGAGTCCGAACCAGATCCAACCGGAGTCCTGGGTGAGTGTCATGCGTGGAGCCTAGGGCGCGGGCAGGATCGCCCCGGAGAGGTCGCCGGTCGGGAGCGTGGGCCCGTCGCCCGCGTCTCCCGCCCAGCGGTCCCCGGCACGGCGCCGAATTCCTCCGCTACCCGGGCACCACCACGAAGGCGATGCCGACGACGAGGCCCAGCACGAGAGCCACCGAGCCGAACCCGATCAGGAGGGCGAACGTCAGCGGACGGGTCTCGCGGAAGCTCATCGTGCCGGGGATCAGCTCGTTGATCTCGGAGGGGCTGAGCGTCTTCTCCGCGGCGGGCGGCGCCTCGATCTCCTGCCGACGAGCGGCTCCGGTCAGGCGCGCCCACACGCTCCGGCCACCGGTGTGCACGCCACGCGCCGCCGGCAAGAGCGGCGTCGTCACGGCGGCGACGACGGCCCGCAGATCCTCGATCTCCCAGTCCGCCCCGCGGAGCCGCAGCGACCGGCTCCCGTCCGACAGGAACAGGATCAGCGACGGGGGGAGATTGATCCCCTCACTGTTGGGGCCGGCGGGCACCCACGCGAGCAGCGCCTTCACCGACGGGTCGGCGCGCTCGAAGGTCACGACCCTGCCTCGAGCGTCCGTGCACTCGATCGCCCGGTCCGAGATCCGGAGCGACGCGGTGGCGAGGAACCGCCGGTTGCGGAGCGCCAGCACTCCGACGATCACCAGAGCCACCACGGTGGCGAAGCCGAACAGCCCGAGGTAGACGGCCAGCGCCGCACGGCGGTCGTCGGCGATCACGACGCCCCAGCCGCTCCCCGCCAGCAGGACCAGCGCGGGAAGGACGGCGACGGGCCTCAGCCGTCGCGACTCGTTCCTCTGCCGGGCCCTCGAGGGCCGGAACTCGCGAACCGGCTCCGAGCGGTCCGCCCGTCGCCGCTCCATCAGACGGACGCGACGGACGGAGTGCCGGTGCGGACGCGGTTCCGAAGAGGGTCGTCGAGGCTGCGGCGCATGGCGTCAGGGTAGCGGTGGCGCATCGTCGGGCCGCGCTCGCGACCCAGCCTTCGCGTTGTTCCGGCTTCGCGCGATCCTCTCGTGTCCTCTCTCTTCTTCGACGCCCCTCGTCCAGTCACCGGTGGGTGAGCGGACTCGGCGCGCCTGTCGATCCGCGCCGGACGCCGGCTGACGACAGGTCGGCCCCACCCGAGGTGCCGCCGCCGAGCACGATCATCCGAGCGAGGGCGCGTCCGGGTCGACAGACTGGGCTGGTGTCCTCACCGATGACGATCCGCGCCGTGCCGACCTCGGCCCAGCGTGAGGAGATGCACCTCAGGCTCCGTCGCACGGAGATCAGCCCCGCGCGAGGCCTCGCGGCCTTCCCCGGCGATCGGCCTCCTCAGGACGTCGCGTGCAGGACCGCGCGCTCGACGCACGCGGGACGCCGGGCGCGGCGGCAGCCCGCCGGGGACCGAGCGCCCTGACGCGACTCCCGCGCCGCCGACGACACGACGCCCCCACTCGACGCCCCACGTACCCACTCAGACAGGACCCGCCATGACCTCCTCCCTCTCCCACCCGGCGAGCCGCTGGGCTCTCGACCACATGCCCCTCACCGCGCAGGCCGTCCGGGAGCTCGCTCCGGTGCTCTCCGGGAGGAAGCTCGCGATCTGCCTCCACGTCGAGCCCAAGACCGCCGCCCTCGTGTCGCTCCTCGTCGAGGCCGGAATGGACATCGCTCTGACGGGCTCGCCCGGAACCACGAAGGACGACGTCGCCGACGACCTCCGCGCCCTCGGCGTGCACGTCCACACGAAGCAGAGCGACGGCGAGGCGGAGCACCTCCGCAACATCGAGGAGGTGCTCGAGCACGATCCCGATCTCACCCTCGACAACGGCGCCGACCTCACCCTCCGCCTGATCGATTCGGGCGTCCCGGACCACTACCTCGGCGGCACCGAGGAGACCACCACCGGCGGCATCCGCCTGCGGGAGAACAGCGCGACCCTCCCGCGACCGGTCGTCGTCATCAACGACTCCCCCCTCAAGCTGATCGTCGAGAACGAGTACGGGGTCGGCCAGAGCGTCGTCCAGGGCTTCATGAACGCCACGAACCTCATGATCCCGGGCACCCGCGCCGCGGTCATCGGCTACGGCCCGTGCGGACGCGGAGTCGCCGACACCCTCGCGCAGCTCGGAGCGCGGGTCTCCGTCGCCGACGTCGACCCGATCCGCTCGCTGCAGGCGATCCTCCGCGGCCACCGCGTCGGACCCGTCGCCGACGTCCTCTCGGACGCGCAGTTCGTCTTCACCGCTACCGGAGCACCCGGCGTCATCGGCGCGGCGGAGATCGACGCGTTCGCCGACGGCGCCGTGATCGCCGGCGTCGGCCACTTCCCGTGGGAGATCGACGAGGACGCCCTCGCGGCCGCCACGGAGTCGACCACCGAGTTCGCCGACGGACAGCGCCGGCAGGGCATCAGCCTGAAGAACGGCAAGCGGATCGTCCGCCTCGAGAACGGCCGGATGATCAACCTCACCGCGGCCGGCGGCAACCCGATCCAGGCGATGGACCTCGGCCTGACCCTGCAGGCACGGAGCCTCGCCGCTGTCGTCACCGCGGACCTCGACGCCGCCGTGCAGCCCGTCCCGGCCGACGTCGAGCACCGCATCGCGACCGACCTCGTCGCCCTCCTCAGCCGCTGAGGAGCGCCGGGCAGGAGGGCCTCGTCGGGCGCAGCGGGTCGGGATCACGACCCCGCTGCGCCGACGTCGGCGCGGTTGCCGGCAGCAGGAGCAGGCATCCGTGGCCGCTCCCGCGAGGCCGAATCAGCGGACCCGCCCGGCTCACGGGACCGTCACTCGCGGCCGAGCCAGTCCGTGATCGCGCTGACGACGCGGTCGAGGTGGGACTCGAGCAGGAAGTGCCCGCCGTCGACGAGCTCGATGCGCGCGTGGGGGGCGTCGCGGAGGAACGCCTGGGCGCCGGCGGGGGCGAAGATCTCGTCGTTCCGGCCCCAGACGGCGAGGACGGGCACTCCGGACTCGCGGATCCACGCCTGCACGGCGGGGTACAGGGCGCGGTTGGTGGCGTAGTCGCGGAAGAGGGCCAGCTGCACGTCGTCCTGGCCGGGGCGGGCGAGGAGCGCGAGGTCGTGCTCCCAGGCGTCCGGGTCGACGGTGCTGGAGTCGGGGACACCGTGGGTGTACTGCCACTCGACGGCCTCCCGGCCGAGAGCCGGCCGGAGGGCGTCGCGCGTCTCGTCGGTCCGCTCGGCGGCGTCGGCCCAGATCGGGTCCCAGAAGCCGGGCACGAAGCCCTCCTCGTAGGCGTTGCCGTTCTGCGAGATCACGGCGACGACCGCGGACGGATCGGCGAGGGCGAGGCGCCAGCCGACGGGGGCGCCGTAGTCCTGCACGTAGATCGTGTACCGGGTCACCCCGATGGTCTCGAGGAAGCGGCCGGCCACCGCGGTCAGGGCGGCGAACGTGTAGTCGAAGTCGTCGACGGAGGGCGCGGACGAGCGTCCGAAGCCGATGTGGTCGGGGGCGATGACGCGGTAGTGGCCGGCGAGGGCGGGGAGGAGGTGGCGGAACATGTGCGAGCTGCTCGGGTACCCGTGCAGCAGCAGGAGGACGGGCGCGTCGACGGGCCCGGCCTCCCGCCAGAAGACGTCGAGTCCGTCGACGGACACGGTGCGGTGATGGACGACGACCATGGCTAACCCTTCAAATCAGATTTACTGGTTAGCCGGACGCTAGCATGGATCGAACGGGCCGCACGGCGCGGGAGGACGGGGAACGATGGATCGGGACGAGGAGCTGCTCCTGGCGGTGCTGAACAGCGCGCCGGTGGTGGACGGACGGCCGACGGACGACCTCGGCGACGCGTCCGGTCGCGGGCTCGCCCGGCGGTGGGGCGGAGCCGGCACCGAGGACGAGCTCGAGCGGCTGCGCCGCGCCCGCGACGCGCTCCAGGCCGTCGTGCGCTCGGGCGCGCCCGCGGCCGTCGCGGAGCTCGCGGACCTGGTCGCGCACGCCGTGCGCACCCCGCGCGTCACCGATGAGGGCGTCGTGTGGGAGCTGAGCGCTCCCGAACCGGATCGACTCGCGGTGGAATCGGTCCTCGCCTGGTCCGCTGTGAACGCCCGGTTCCCCGGGCGGCTCCGCGCCTGCGCGAACGACGAGTGCAACCTCTTCCTCCTCGACCGCAGCCGCCCCGGCACCGCCAAGTGGTGCTCGATGGCGACGTGCGGCAACCGGATGAAGGCCCGCGCGCACGCGAGCCGGTCGCGGGACTGAGGGCGGCCGGGAGGCGCAGCGGCGAACGCTAGGCGCCGCGCAGCCGGGCCGTCGATGCGGACGCCTGCGCGCGAGCCCGTTGCAGGGCCTCCTCGCGTCCGGCCGAGGCGAGGCGGGCGGGACCGTAGGTGACCACCGGGGGCAGGACGTCGTACCCGACGAACTCGAGCATCCCGCGATGGATGTGGAAGAGGAACGACTGCAGGTCGCCGTAGCCGTCGGCGGCGCCGGGCGCGAAGGCCGCTTCGCCGCCGCCCGTCGTCAGCAGGAGCATCGCGCTCCTGCCGCGCAGGCCGCCCTCGGCGAAGACGCCGTGCTCGCCTCCGAACGTCGCGCCCATCACGAAGACGCGGTCGATCCAGCCCTTCATGATCGCCGGCATCGAGAACCACCACAGGGGGAACGAGAGCACCAGGAGATCCGCCTGCAGCAGCTCGTCGAGATCGCTCGCGACGGGCTCCCCGAGCGTCTTCTCGAGGACCGCGGTCATCTGCTGCGCCTGCGGCTTGAAGTAGCCGGAGCCGGACGCGAACTGGTCGCGGTGCAGCACCGGGTCCCGGCCCTCGGCGTACAGGTCGAGCCGGCGCACCTCCATGCCGTCGGCCCTCAGCTGCTCGAGGACCGCGTCCGCCTGCGCCGAGGAGAAGGACCGCTCCTCGGGATGGGCGTGGACGAGCAGAGCGCGGCGAGCGGGAGCGGCCTCGGAAGCATCGGTCATGCCGCCGATCATATCGACGATTCGCGATACGTCGCTAGATCGAGGCTCCGAGCCGCTTCAGGAGCCCGTCGACGTCGGCGTCGCTCCTCCGGTAGTGGGTGTACTTCCCGACGCGCGTCGAGCGGACGAGGCCCGCGCGCTCCAGGGATCCCATGTACGACGAGATGGTCGATTGCGCGAGACCGCTCTTCGCGGCGAGATGGGTGACGCAGACCCCGAACTCGGCGCGGTCGGCGATCGGCTCGAACTCGCTGAACGACGCCTCGGGAGAGCGGAGCCACTCCATGATCTGCAGCCGCGCGGGGTTGCCCAGCGCCTTCAGCACCTCGACCAGTCCCGTGTCCACCGCGCCATTCTCCTCCGCTCGCCGCCCGGGCGCCTCCGCGCCGGAATCAGCCTCCACCCGGGCGCACCGCCCTCACGGCAGCAGGATCACCTTGCCGTCGAGGGTCCGGGACTCGGCGAGCTCCATCGCCTCGACGATCCCCGTGAGCGGGAAGCGGGCGGCGATGTTGGCCGTCAGCGAGCCGTCGGCGAGGAGTCCGAGCACGCGTCCGAGGTCCTCCTCGAGCCGCGCACGGAAGCGCGCGGGGCGCAGCGAGTGGCCCGCCCAGAGGTCGTAGAAGACCGCGCGCCGGCCGTTGGGGGCGAGCTGGTAGGCCTGGATCCGCGCGAGCTGGCGGAGGAAGGGGGGCCAGATACTCCCGGTGCTCGCGCTGACGATCGCGTACGCGACGAGGGTGCCGCCGGGCGCGAGCAGCGACCACGCCAGCCGGGTCGTCGCTCCGCCGACGTTGTCGAACACGGCCTGCACTCCGCCGGGAGCGAGCTCGCGCACGCGGGCGGCGAGGTCGGGATCGGCGTAGTCGACGGGCTCCACTCCGGCCGCTCGGAGGGTCTCATGGTGGCGGGGCGAGGCGGCGCCGATCACGCGGATCCCCTCGAGGCGTGCAAGGCGGTGCACGAGGCCGCCGACTCCGCCGTTCGCGCCGAACAGGAGGATCGTGTCGCCGCGGGAGACCCGGGCCGCGCGGTGCAGCATCTGCCACGCCGTCACTCCGTTGACCACGACGGCCTCGGCGTCCTCCGACGCGACCGCGTCGGGGACGAGAACGCAGTCGCGGGCGGCGACACGGGCGTGCCCGGTCCAGCCGCCGGTCTTGGTGAGCGCGGCGACGCGGCGGCCCTCGAACGACGCGTCGCCGCCGGGGCCGACCGCGAGGACCCGGCCGACGAGGTCGTAGCCGGGCGTGAAGGGGAACGGCGGCTGAGCGAAGTAGCGGCCGCGGCGCATCGACTGCTCGGCGAACGAGATGCCGGTGGCCTCGACGGCGACGAGCAGCTCGCCGGCCGCGGGCGGCTCGACCGGTGCCTGCTCGAGGAGCAGTCCGGACGGCTCGACGATCCCGGGGAGGACGACGCGGGTGGTGGTGCGGGGAAGGGTGGTGGACATGAGGGGCTCCTGAGGTCGTAGGTGAGTGATTGGACAGTCACAATGGCGGGCATGAAAAAAGGTGGCGAAGAAGAGGAGGGAGAGGGAAGGACCGCGGACTCAGTCGCGGTGCCGGATGCCGTCGGAGACGATGCGGGCCCACTCGGAGTCGACGCCGCCGAGGTCGGTCTGCACGATCAGGTGGCAGAGCTGCCCGTAGGCGACGAAGCGCTGCACGGCCGGGCCGTCGGCTCCGGAGACGACGGTGACCGTCCGGACGACCGCGGAGATCCCGCGGCGCACCGCCTCGCGGATCTCGGGGACGTCGCACGCGCTCTGCGCCTGCGACTGCAGCATGATCAGGTCGCGGTCGGCGATCAGGTCGATGTAGGCGACGGTCATCGCCTCGAGCCGGTCGGCCGGGTCCGAGGAGGGCGAGGCCTCCCCCGCCGCCGCGAGCGTGGACGCCACCTGCTCGTAGCAGCGGTCGACCGCGGCGACGAAGACGCCGAGCTTGCCCGGGAACAGGCGGAAGACGTAGGCGGGCGAGACGCCGGCCTCGGCCGCGACCTCGGTGATCGGAGTCGCGGCGTAGCCGGTGCGCGCGAAGACGTGGAGCGCCGCCGCGGTGATCCGCTCGCGCTGTGCCTCGGCGGTGGAGCGGGAGGAGGGGGAAGGCATGTGACTGATCGAACACTTACTTCGCTCGCCTGTCAAGAGGGGCTGCCGGACGGATCGAGACTGCGGCCCCGATCAGGGGCACCTCCACGATCCGGTCCGGCACGCGGCAACGGCAGGCCTACCGATCGTGGAGCCCGCCGCACACCCCCTACCCCGCACCCCCATCCCGCCCCTAGGTTGGGGGGACCCGCATCGCCGACCGCGCACCACAGAGTTCCGATGGAGGAACGCCATGGCCACGACACCCGTGCTCCGCAGGATCGCGATCGCGCTGGTCGCGGTCGTCGCAGTGGGAGTGGCGGGTGCCGCACCGGCGTCCGCTCTCGACAGGCCCGTCTCCGGATACCTGAAGGACAGCGGGCTCACGCCCGAGAAGATCCGCGACTTCCTCGGCGGACCCCTCATCTCGCCCTCGACGCAGGTGGGCTACGGCGGAGCGGTCTCGAGCGTCGACGCGAACGCGAGCCGCGTGGGCATGGAGGTGCTGAAGCGCGGCGGCAACGCAGCTGACGCCGCGGTCGCCACGGCCGCGGCCCTCGGCGTGAGCGAGCCCTACAGCGCCGGCATCGGCGGAGGCGGGTACTTCGTCTACTTCGACAAGGCCTCCGGCGAGGTCAGCACCATCGACGGACGCGAGACAGCGCCGGCCGGCATCACCTCGGACGCGTTCCTCGACCCCGCGACCGGAGCCCCGTACCCGTTCACCCCGGACCTCGTCTCCTCCGGCGTCGCGGTCGGCGTGCCCGGCACGGTGGCGACCTGGGACACCGCGGTCGACCGCTTCGGCACCCTGCCGCTCCCCGTCGTGCTGGCGCCCTCGATCGCGCTCGCGGCGAAGGGCTTCCGGGTGGACGAGACCTTCCGCAACCAGACGCTCGACAACCTCGAGCGGTTCCAGGCGTTCCCCGACACGGCCGAGCTCTTCCTCCCCGGTGGGGACGCGCCGAAGGTGGGCAGCACCTTCCGCAACCTCGACCTCGCGAAGACGCTGACCTCCATCGCCGTCCACGGGCCGGACGCGTTCTACGAGGGCGCGCTGGCCGCCGAGATCGCCGACACGGTCCAGAACCCGCGGATCGCCGAGGGGTCGGACCTCCCCGCCCCGGCCGGCACGATGACCGCCGCCGACCTCGCGGCGTACTCGGTCGCCGAGCAGGCGCCGACCCGCGTCTCCTACCGCGGACTCGACGTCTACGGGATGGCGCCCTCCTCCTCCGGCGGGATCGCGGTCGGCGAGGCCCTCAACATCCTCGAGAACCACGACCTCGCGGCCGAGGACACGGGCAGCGCCCTGCACCTCTACCTCGAGGCGTCCGCCCGCGCCTTCGCCGACCGCGGCGCCTACGTCGGCGACCCGGCCTTCGTCGACGTGCCCACCGAGACGCTCCTCAGCCAGGAGTTCGCGGACTCGCGGGACTGCACGATCGACCCGGCGACCGCCTCCGTCCGCCCGGTCGCGCCCGGCGCTCTCGACGGCTCCGGATGCGCGACCGCCCCCGCCGTGGAGGAGTCGGACACCGAGAACATCTCCACGACCCACCTCTCGGTCGTCGACAAGTGGGGCAACGCCGCCTCCTACACGCTGACGATCGAGCAGACCGGCGGCTCGGCGATGACCGTCCCCGGCCGCGGCTTCCTCCTCAACAACGAGATGACCGACTTCTCCCCCACCTTCGTCGACGGGGACCCGAACCGGATCGAGCCGGGCAAGCGCCCGCGCTCGTCGATGTCGCCGACGATCGTGCTCGACGGCGGGGACGTGCGGTTCGTCGTCGGCTCGCCGGGCGGATCGACGATCATCACGACGGTCCTGCAGACGCTGGTCAACCGCATCGACCTCGGCATGACGCTCCCCGAGGCGGTGGCAGCGCCCCGCGCCTCCCAGCGCAACGGCGCGACGACCTCCGCCGAGCCCGAGTTCATCGAGGCGTACGCCGACGACCTCGCTCCCTTCGGCCAGCAGCTGGTCCCCTCGGGCGACACCTTCACCTCGGCCGCGCAGATCGGGGCGGTGGCCGCCATCGAGGTCGACCCCTCCGGCCGGATGACCGCGGTCGCCGAACCGGTGCGGCGCGGCGGCGGCGTCGGGCTGGTGGTCCGGCCCGAGAAGTGACGCCCCGGAGCCTCCGCGGCCCGCTGAGAGGAACCGTCGGCCGGCCGCCCCTCTCGCCCGGGAGCGGTCCTCCGCGGGAAGGAGGCGTCTGCGACACTGGGGAGATGTCGTCGTCGCGCCCGCTGCGCACCCTCCGGGGCGTCGTCGCGGCGACGGTGGCGACGCTCGTCGCACTGTTCTCGCACGTGGCCGGCGGCGGCCAGATCCCGGGTCCGCTCGGTGTCGCGATGCCGCTCGTCCTGTCGGTCCTGGTGTGCGTGGCGCTCGCCGGGCGCAGGCTCTCCCTGGTCCGCCTGGCGGTCTCGGTGGGAGTCAGCCAGTTCCTGTTCCACACGCTCTTCACGATCGGGACCTTCGCGGGGCCGGTCGATGCGCCGACCCTGCACGCGCACCACGGTGCCATGATCGACGTCAGCGCGGCGATGACGCACAGCGGGATGACCGGCTCCTCGATGTGGGCGGCGCACCTCGTCGCCGCCGTCGCGACGACCGGGGCGCTCCACCGCGGCGAGTCCCTCCTCGTCCGGGTCGCCGCGACGACGAGCCACCTCGTCACCCGCCTGGTGCGGGTCCTGCCGACTCCGGTGGCCGCTCCTCGACCCGCGCGACGCTCCTCCTTCGAGCTGCGCGACGTGCTCCCCCTCGCCTCGGGCGTCTTCCCCCAGGCGGCGCTGCGGCGCGGCCCCCCTCTGCAGCCCGCCTCCTGATCATCGACGCGAGCCGCGGCGAGGACCTCCCCGGAGGTCCCCGCGGCGTCTGACCGACCCGTCTCCTCCCCGGACCCTCGCGAACGGCGCGCCCCTCACCGGGACGGCGGAGGCCGACGAGCCCGACTTCGAGGCGACGACGGCCATCGGCTTCCCGGTGATCCCGGAGTTCTCGCACATGAGGCGCGCCCGCTCGGAGAACACCGCCGAGCGCTTCCACCGCCGCGCCTACAACTACGACGACACCCCCACGGGCGAGGACATCTCGAACTGCGGGCTGATCTTCGCGGCGTACCAGGCCGACGTCACCGCGCAGTTCGTGCCGATCCAGAAGCGCCTGGACGAGCTGGACCTGCTCAACGAGTGGACGACGCCGATCGGCTCCGCCGTCTTCGCGATCCCGCCGGGCTGCGTCGAGGGCGGCTACATCGGCGACACCCTCCTCTGACCCTCACCGGCACCCGCCACAGCACCGAAGGACCAGAAGCATGGCCACCACCGCCACGAGACCCCGCGACTCCGCCGACACCCCGCCCCCGCCGCGCAGAAGCAGCGGAGGCTGGCTCGGACAGCTGCTGCTCCGCCTGCACTTCTCCGCCGCCCTGTTCGTCGGGCCGTTCATCCTCGTCGCCGCGACCAGCGGAGCGCTCTACGCACTCACCCCGCAGCTCGAGCAGGTCGTCTACGCGCAGGAGCTGCACGCCCCCGAAGCGGACACCTACCTGCCCCTGGCCGACCAGATCGACGCCGCCGACGCGTACACCGGAGGCGGGCAGAGCATCGTCGCCGTCCGCCCCGCCCCGAACCCCGGCGACACCACCCGGGTGATGTACGCGGACCCGGCGCTCGGCGCCAGCGAGACCCGCGCGGTCTTCATCGACCCGGCCACCGCCGCCGTCCGCGGCGACCTCACCGCCTACGGCACCAGCGGCGCCCTGCCGTTGCGGACCTGGATCAGCGACCTGCACCGGACGCTGCACCTCGGGGACGTGGGCCGCTACTACAGCGAGCTCGCCGCCTCCTGGCTGGGGGTCGTCGCCCTCGCCGGCCTGGGCCTCTGGATCATCCGCCTCCGCCGAGCCCGCGTGCAGAGGGACCTGCTGCGCCCCGCGCCGAGGACCACCGGCTACAAGCGCCTGTTCTCCTGGCACGCCTCCACCGGCGTCTGGCTGCTCGTCGGCGCCCTGTTCCTCTCGACCACCGGCATCACCTGGTCGCTGTACGGAGGCGGGAACTTCGAGACCCTCCGCTCCGCAGTCGGCTGGACCACACCCTCGCTGGGGACGACGCTCGGCGACCGGACCGGCGAGGTGGCCGACGAGCACGCCGGACACGCCGGACACGCCGGACACGGCGCGGCCACCGGCGACGCCGTCGAGTCGACGGCGGGCTACTCGTCGGCCGCCTACGACTCGGTGCTCTCGGTCGCCCGCGAGGTCAACGTGAACACGGGACTGGTCGAGATCCGGCCGCCCGCGGCGGAGGGCTCGGCCTGGGTCGTGCAGGAGATCCAGCGCAGCTTCCCGACCGAGGTCGACGGCGTCGCGGTCGACGGGAGCACGATGCAGGTCGTCGACCGGGTCGACTTCGCCGACTTCGGCCTCGTCGCCAAGCTCTCCCGCTGGGGCATCGACACGCACATGGGCTCGATGTTCGGGCTGCCCAACCAGCTGCTGCTGTTCGTCACCGCGGCCGGCATCGCCACGATGGTCGTGCTCGGGTACCTGATGTGGTGGAAGCGCCGCCCCACCCGCGGCCCCCGACGGCTCGTCGGCACCCCGCCGGCCCGGGGAGCTCTCCGGCGCGCGCCGTGGTGGGGAGTCGCGTCCGTCCTGGTCGTCGCCGCCGCGGTCGGGCTGTTCCTCCCGCTCCTGGGGGCGAGCCTCGCGGCCTTCGTGATCATCGACACCCTGCTGGGGCTCCGACCCGCGCACCGCTGAGCGCGCGGGCGCCGACCCGGTGAGGTCCACCGGGCCGGCGTCACAGCTGACGCCGCTCCGCGTCCCGGTCGGCGTCGCTCCCCCGGAGTCCGACCGCCTTCCTCACCGTTGTCTCCGTGGATTCGGGGCAGTTGTCGGCTCCGGAACGCGCCAGGGGTCCCGGGTACGGCTGACCGCCTTCAGCCGCCTGATGGCATGCCGTGATGAGCCGCCCGGGACCCCGCAACGGCAGGACCGCTCATGGAGAGACGCGACCAGATCGCCCCGTGATGACATGCCGGCGAGGTCGTTCACGGCGCACCGCACCCGCTGAACGGAAGGACCCTGCGTGCCCCGACTCCGGGCCGGAATCGACGCCGGCAAGACCGACCACCACTGCCGGTGAGGGTGCATCGATGATGCTCATCGCGCGCCTCCGAGCCAGAGTCCTGTTGCTGCGGCGATGACGCTGAGGAGGAGCGTGCCGAGGGCGTTGATGGCGGAGGCGAGTTGGCGTCCTTCGGCGAGGAGACGGACGGTTTCGAGGCTGGCGGTGGAGAAGGTGGTGTAGCCGCCGAGGAAGCCGGTGCCGAGGACGAGTCGCCACGGCTCGGGGGCGATGCCTGCGAGGGCGAGGCCGGTGATCAGGCCGAGGAGGAGTGATCCGGTGACGTTGATGACGGTGGTGCCCCAGGGGTAGGCGCCGCCGGTGCGGGCTTTGATGAGCCCGTCGAGGAGGAGCCGTGTTGCGGCTCCGATTCCACCGGCGAGGGAGAGCGCGAGGAACAGTGCGGGTGTCATGCCGGCACCTTCCTCTGCGTGCGTCGCCGGTGGAGTGCTGCGGCGAGGGCGACTCCGGTCCAGGACGCGAGGGCACCGAGCAGGACGGTGCCGAGCGCGTAGAGGGCGGCGGGTGCGGGGTGTCCTGTGGTGAGCAGGTGGGCGGTGTCGGTGGCGAGGGTGCTGTAGGTGGTGAAGCCTCCGAGCGCTCCGGTACCGAGCAGCAGCCGTGCGGTGCGGCGTCGGCCCTCGTCGCTGCCGGCTCTGGCGAGGCTCTCCAGGAGTACGCCGAGCAGGAGCGCGCCGACGATGTTGATGGCGAAGACGACGGTGTCGAAGGCGGGATCGGCGGGGAACGCGAGGGTCAGGCCCTCCCGCGCCCCGGTCCCGACCGTGCCGCCGGCGGCGACGAGGAGGAGGTATCGCGGACGCAGGTGCACGGGTCGTGGCGTCCCGTCGGGGGCGTCGTCGACGTCGAGGTCGCTGTCGACCGGCAGCTCGGGGTCGGGGTCCGGGGGGCGGTGACGGTGGCGGTCATCAGTCACGGGGAGTGGGACCTTTCGGGAGGGGGCGGGTCAGTGGGTGAGACCGTAGTGCAGCGTGGGGTCGAGGTGTTCGATGTCGACGAGGCGGTTGTACTTCGCGACCCTCTCGCCGCGCGCGGGGGCGCCGGATTTGATCTGCCCGACTCCGGTTCCCACCGAGAGGTCGGCGATGAAGGTGTCGAGGGTCTCGCCGGAGCGGTGGGAGACCATGCAGCGCATGCCGGCGTCGTCCGCGGCCGCGATCGCGTCGAGGGTGCCGGTGATGGTGCCGATCTGATTGGGCTTGATGAGTGCGGCGTTGGAGTAGCCGTTGCGGGCTCCGTCGCGGATGCGGTCGGCGTCGGTGACGTAGAGGTCGTCTCCCACGAGCTGCACCCGGTCGCTGATGGCGTGGGCGAGGAGGGCCCAGCCCTCGTGGTCGTCCTCGGCGAAGCCGTCCTCGATGCTGCGGATCGGGTAGTCGGCGATCAGCTTCTCGTAGTAGCGGGCGAGTGCGTCGCGGCCGAGATCGGTGCCGGCGACGGTGTAGTGGCCGTCGCCGTAGAAGAAGCCGTTCGCGGCGGGATCCATCGCGATCGCGATGTCACCGGTGCCGGGCTGGTATCCGGCGTCGGTGATCGCTGCGACGAGGAGGTCCAGGGCGTCTTCGGGCCGGTCGATGGGGGGCGCGAAGCCGCCCTCGTCGCCGAGCCCGGAGGTGCCGTAGGCGGTGCGGACGCGGGCGGCGAGGGCGTGATAGATCTCGGCGCCGACCTGCACGGCCTCCTCCTCGGTGCCGGCGGAGACGGGGGCGATCATGAACTCTTGGAAGTCGAGGCCGTTCGCGGCGTGCGCGCCACCGTTGATGACGTTGAAGTGCGGGACGGGCAGGGAGGCGGTCGCCCCGGTGTGATCGGCGATCCACCGGTGCAGGGGCAGGCCGGTGCGCGCGGCGAAGGCGCGGGCGGCCGCGATGGAGACGGCGACGACGGAGTTCGCTCCGAGGCGGGCGAGGTTCGCGGTTCCATCCAGTGCTCGCAGCGCTTCGTCGATCTCGCGAAGCGAAGTCCAGGAGTGATCGAGCAGGAGGGCGCGGATCTCGCCGTCGACGGCCGCGACAGCGGAGCGGACTCCGCGTCCGCCGAACGCGGGGCCGCCGTCGCGCAGCTCGACCGCTTCGAACGCGCCCGTCGAGGCGCCCGCGGGGGCGGAGGCGTCCAGGACGGTGTCGTCGTCCAGACGCAGGGTGACAGCGACGGTCGGGAAGCCGCGGGAGTCGAGGATCTGCCGTGCGGCGACGTCGGTGATGACCAGCGGGTGTCCGGCGGGGTGGGTGACGTACTCGCCCGTCCCGTGGATGCTGGTGCGGGTGTGGCTGATGTAGGCGTTCATCAGGTTCCTCCTTCGTGGGCGAGCGTGATCGCCGCCCGGTCGGCTCTTGCGGGGTCGAGGTAGCGTCCGCTCCTCGAGATCGGTGTTCCGGACGGCCCGGTGTCGTACAGGTACGGCTGACCCGTCGGGATGTTCAGATCGCGGACCGCGGCATCGCCGAGGTCCTCGAGAAGGGCCCGCAGCGCGCGCAGGGAGTTGCCGTGCCCGACGATGAGCACCGTCTCGCCCTCCTGGAGGGCGGGCAGGATGCGCTCCTCGAGGAGCGGCTGCAGTCGGTGGACGACGTCGCGCAACGACTCCGTCTCCGTCATCGCCTCGGCCGGCTGCCCACGGAACGCCGCGGACCTGTGCAGCTGCACGAAGGCGGCGGCGGACAGAGCAGGCGGGCGGACGTCCATCGACCGACGCCACTCCAGGAAAGCGTCGGCCCCGTACCGGGCTCCGACGGCGCTTGTGGACAGGCCGGTGAGCGCTCCGTAGTTGCGCTCATTCAGCCGCCACTGGGCCGCGACGATCCGCGGCCGCCCTGGAAGGGCGCCGGCGATGATCCGGGCCGATTCGGTGGAGCGCTGCAGGGTCGACGTGAGGATCAGATCGGGGTCGATCGATGCGTCCCTCAGTAGCGTCGCGGCCTGTCGCGCTTCGTCACGTCCGTGGTCGGTGAGGGGGACGTCGAGGACGCCGCAGAAGAGACCGTCGGCGTTGCCGGTGCTCTCACCGTGGCGCACGAGGACGAGCGGGGGATGCGCGGGCATGGGTCACCTACCTGGTCTCTGATCGAGAAGGTAGGAACCATCAGCCTCGGCGGCAGTTCGAGCTCACGCTCGGGCGGGATCCATCACCACTGTCGTCAGCCTACGCCCGCACCTCGGTCAGGACCAGGGCAGCGGCTCCGAATCATCGACCGGGGCGAGGGGGATCATGAGGGCCGGCCGGTGCTGACGGTGAGCGAGACGGGCGCCGACGGCACCGGAGAAGACCTCCTGCACGGTGCGACGCAGAGACGGCTCCTTCGTGCCGACAATGATCATGACCGCATCGACACGGTCCGCGAGCGTCGCCAGAGCGTGTGCAACGTCACCGGCCATCTGATGCGTCTGCCACGGGACACGGTCACCGACGATCCGGTCAAGCCGCTCGAGGATCGCAGGATCTGGAGCCAGTGGAGTGTCGCAGATGCACTGCGGGCGACACCGGCCCCTTCCCAAGGGTCCGGTCCCCGCCAGCTGCCCGCGCGTACACGTGCGGACGCTGCGGCGTACCCGAATCGGCTGCTACTGACGAAGCGCGCCTCGGGAACGAACGGCGGGATCACGCTCGACCCGACGATCGGGGTGTCGTCGAGGATGGCACGCGGTCGAACCGATCACCACGGAGACCACCGCGCGCGAGGCGGTGAGAAGCAGCTCAGGCGCAAGGGGGTCGCGAATCGTCGTCGGCGCGGTTCACTCACTGCATGGATGGTCTGCCCTTCGTTGTTCTCGTCGTCATCTTTCTCGCCGCCGCCGCAGTGGTGTGGGTCGCCGGCATCCAGTTGTCGAAGGCCACGGACGTTCTGGATGCGCGTCTGCACCTGGGGAGTGCGCTGGGCGGTCTGATCGTTCTCGCCGTCGCGACGAACCTGCCGGAGATCGCGATCACCGTGTCCGCCGCGCTCTCCGGGAACCTGGACGTCGCGGTCGGCAACATCCTCGGCGGCATCGCACTGCAGACCGTGGTCCTCGTCGTCCTCGACCTGTTCGGCAAGCGCGGAAAGGGTGCGAAGCCGCTCACCTACCGTGCCGCGTCCCTCACACTCGTGCTCGAGGGGCTCGTGGTCGTCGCGGTGCTCGCCGTCGTCATCGCCGGCAGCCAGCTGCCCTCCGGACTTGAAGTGCTGCGCCTGACCCCGGACGTCGTCCTCATCGCCGGCCTCTGGGTCGTCGGGCTGCTGCTCGTGCAACGCTCCGGCAAGCACCTCCCCTGGCACGAGGACGGGCGGGCCCCCGACGCGACAGCATCCCCCTCGAAGAAGAAGACGCACCCGATGAGCACACGCAAGGCGACCATCGTGTTCACGATCTCCGCCGCGGCGACCCTCCTCGCCGGTGTCGTGCTCGAGCGCGCCGGTGACGCAGCATCCTCGCAGCTCGGTCTCTCCGGGGTGCTGTTCGGAGCCACCGTGCTCGCTCTCGCCACCTCCCTCCCCGAGATCTCGACCGGGCTGCAAGCCATCAAGCAGGGCGACGACAACCTCGCCATCAGCGACATCTTCGGCGGCAACGCCTTCCTCCCCGTCCTGTTCCTCGTCGCCACCGTCCTCTCCGGCACCGCAGTCCTCCCGCAGGCGAACTCGTCCGACATCTACCTCACCGCTCTCGCCGCCCTGCTCACCCTCGTCTACATCGTCGGACTGATCTTCCGACCCACCCGCCGCATCGCCGGCATGGGAATCGACTCGTTGATCGTGCTCGCGCTCTACACCGTCGGCATCGCCGGGCTCTTCGCCATCACCGCGACATGACGTCCGCGCCGCCGTGGGCAGATCGACCAGATCGCTGTAGCTCGAGCAGACACGGCCGCTGGCGTGATCGGCGTAGCGACGAGCCGTGCACCGGTCAGCGCAACTCGTGTGCGATCTCCAGGAACGCCGCCGCGGACGACCCGATGCGATCGGACCAGATGGCGCGGAGGGGTCGCACGAGTGCTGGTCCGCGGAGGGGCACTCGTATCAGTGAGCGCGCGGCGAGATCTGTTTCGACGGTGAGGATGCTCATGACGGCGGGCGCGATGCCGGCGCGGGCGTTCGCTCGGATGATCGCCGTCGTCTCCAGGATCGCGGCGGGAGTCGTGAGTGCGAGCCCGGCGTCGTGGAGCCATGCTTCGAGGGTCGTCCGGGTGCCGGAGCCTTCCTCTCGCGTCAGCAGTGCGGTCCCGGCCAACTCCTCGGCGCCGATACTCGCCGCGCGTGCCCAGGGGTGGTCCGGTGCCACGACGACAGCGAGTTCGTCCTCCGCGACCACGTCAGAGGAGAGCGTGGCCGTGGACGCCGGTGTCTCGACGAATCCGAGCTGCGCGGCACCGGATCGCACGAGCTCTGTGACCGTGGCTGAATTGCCGGCGATCAGCTGCACACTCACCTCGGGTGTGCGCTGTCGGAATTCGAGGAGCCAGCGTGGGAGCAGCAGTTCGGCGATGGTCTGCGACGCCGCGAGAACCAGTGAGCCGGTCGGCTGTCGCAGTGCCGCCGCGCCCGCCTCGAGGCGGCGGGACGCCTCGAGGACCGGGCCGGCCAGCTCGAGCACGAGCCGGCCCGCGTCGGTCATCAGGGACCCGATCGGAGAGCGGCGCACGAGCGGCTGCCCGATGGCGCGCTCCGCTACCCGCAGACGCGCCGAGACGGCCTGCTGGGTGACGCCGAGGGCTTCGGCAGCGCGGGAGAGCGAGCCCGCCTCGGCGATGCGTTCGAGCACCTCCAGCGTGTCGAGATCCAGGATCCGGTCCGTCAATCGCCGCGTCGCCACAAGCACTCATTGTGCCCCGCCAACACGATCGCTGTATCGGCTGGTGACGGCGATGCTCAGGCTGGAGTCATGACAACTTTCTCCCCCGCCCGCGCATCTTCCTCGATCGGGCATCCTCCGCGGTCGAGGCGCTTGTTCCGGGAGCTGGAGCATCCGGGACTGATCGTGTCGAACCTGACGCCGAACTGGTTCGCGTCGATCATGGGCACCGGCATCGTCGCGGTCGCCGCCGCGTCCCTGCCACTCCAGTTCCCCGGACTCCGTACCGGGGCCACCGTCGTCTGGGCGATCGCCGCGATGCTGCTCGTCGCGCTGACGGTCGCGACCGGGCTGCACTGGGTCCGCTACCGCGCTACAGCGATGAGGCACCACCTGAATCCGGTCCTCTCGCACTTCTACGGCGCGCCTCCCATGGCGTTCCTCACCGTCGGCGCGGGAACCCTCCTCCTCGGCAAGGACTGGATCGGCCTGCCGGCCGCTGTCACCATCGACTGGGTGCTCTGGACCGCGGGGACTCTCGGCGGGCTGGTGACGGCGGTCCTGGTGCCCTACCTCGCGTTCACCCGGCATGAGAACAAGCCCGATTCGGCGTTCGGCGGCTGGCTGATGCCGATCGTTCCGCCGATGGTGTCCGCTTCCACCGGCGCATTGCTGCTGCCGTACGCGCCCGCCGGGCAAGCGCGGGAGACGCTCCTGTGGTCCTGCTACGGCTTCTTCGGCCTCAGCCTGGTCGCGTCGCTGGTGGTGATCACCCTGATCTGGAACCGGCTCGCGCAGCACAAGGTAGGAGCGGCGGGGATGGTGCCGACGCTGTGGATCGTCCTCGGTCCGGTCGGACAGTCGATCACCGCTGTGAATCTGCTCGCCTCGAACGCGCCCACCGTCGTGGACGCCGGCATGGCGCGTGCGCTGCTGGTCGTGGCTCTGGTGTACGGCTTCGCGATGCTCGGCTTCGCGCTGCTCTGGACCGTCATCGCCCTCGCGATCACCCTCCGCACCGCGAAGGAGCACCTGCCGTTCAGTCTGACGTGGTGGTCGTTCACGTTCCCCGTCGGCACCTGCGTCACCGGACTGAACGGCCTCGCCCTGCACTCCGGTCTCACGGTCGTCGCCGGCCTCGCCGTGCTCTACTACGTCGGCCTGGTCGCCGCGTGGATCATCGTCGCCGCCCGCACGTTCCACGGTTCCGTGATCCGCGGCACCCTGCTCGCACCACCGCGGCCGGCCTGACCGGGATCGAGGAGCATCGTGGATGTCCGAACCCTGAACGCCCTCGCCGAGACCTGGCGGAGTACCGCGGACGCGACCGGACGCTTCGTTCCGGGCTTCGATCCCCGCTCCGGCGGCACCGCCAGTCGCGTCCTGGTGCTGATGCAGTCACCCGGCCCTCGGACGATCGCCGCGGGATCCGCTGCCGTCTGCAGCGAAGACAACCTCGGGCCCACCGCCGCCGCGTTCCGGGCGGCCCGCATCGAGTCCGGACTCTCCCGCGACCACTACGTCCGGTGGAACCTCATCCCGTGGGAGATCCCTGGCCGCGTCCGCCCCGCGGACATCGAGCAGGGCCGGCTCGCGCTCGGTGAGCTGCTGGAGCTGCTGCCCGCGCTCGAAGCCGTCGTCACCTACGGGACCGTGGCGCTCGACGGGGTCATGCGCTATCTGACCCTGCACGATGATCCCCGTGTCGTCCCCGTCCTCGCGGCACCGCACCCCTCACCGGCCAACGGGCGTCACCGCGCCGACCAGCACCTCCGCTCCGTGAACGCGCTCCGCCTCGCGAATCGTCTCGGATCCGGTCGGCGAGTCGCAGACGGACGGCACTGAAGGGAGACGTCCGCGTCTCGGTCGTCACCGGTCGCCGTGACCGATGAGGTGTTGATCTCAGACGGCCCCCGTCCTCGAACCGCTGACGGGAACGGCCTGGTCGTCCACGACGTCGACGGTGTACGCCGCGCCGTGCTCGAGCGTGTGGCCGACGGTGCACTGGCGGTCGACCGCCCGGTGGGTGCGCTCGGACAGTGAGGCGATCCGCTCGGGATCGAGCGCCGACAGGTCGGCGCGGATCACGGCGGCGATCGAGTCGTAGCGGTCCTCGCCCTCGGGCTTGGTCGCGGTGATGTCGGTGGTCGCTTCGAAGTCGGCTCCGAGCCGGCTGGCGAGGATGTGGTCCGAGGAGAGCATGCCGCAGGCGGCGAGGGCGAGGTGCAGCAGCTCGCCGGGCGAGAACACGCCGTCGGCGTCCGACCCGCCGATGCGGACCTCGGCTCCTCGCGCGTTGCGGCCGATGAAGCTTCTCGGGCCCTCGCGGGTGATGTGCAGCGGCGTGGTCTCGGTGCTCATGGTCTGCTCCTGTCCGGTGCCCGCGGCACCGCGGGCAGTGTCGGTGTCTCCTGCGGGTGGGCGGTGTCTCAGGTGTCGGTGCGGACGAGGGGGGAGTTCGTGCCGCGGACCCTGATGTCGACGCCGGTGATCTCCGACCGGGCGACGCCCGTGGACGCCGCCAGGTCGACGGCGCGCCGCCCGGCCGCCGTCCAGGTGGCGACGGTGATCGTGCTGCCGTCTGTGCGGGTGATCACGAGTTCGTACTCCGCGTCGGCGGGCGCATCACCACTGTAGGTGCAGCTCCACTCCAGCCGGGTGCCCCACGGCTTCCCCTCGACCTGGATGTCCGCAGCGAGAGCGGGATCGGCCGCCATCGGGTCCATCGGTTCGAGGGTCGCCTCGCTCGCCACGGGAGCGCCCGCGATGCCCGTGCCGAGAGCGACACCTCCGAAGACGGAGGCGGTGACGGCGGCCGCGACGGCGAGGGACGTCACCAGCCGGCGCCGACGTCGGCGCGTCCGGACACGGTGGGCGATGGCGGGCAGCGTCACCATCGACGGCGGCGCCTCCTCGCCGTCGTCCGATGCGCTGATGGCGAGAGCGTCCTCGACGGAGAGGCGGCCGACGATGCCGGGCAGTCCTGCCAGCTCTGCCACGGCCGCGCGGCAGGCCGCGCAGCCGCTGAGGTGCTGCTCGTACTCGAGTCGCTGATCTGCGGGGAGAGCGCCGAGGACGTAGGACGCGTCCCAGTCGCGGTACTCGTCCTCCGTCGCAGAGCTTCCGTGGTGGTCGTTCATCGGGTGACGCCCCTTTCCTGCAGAGCCAGTCGCAGTCCGCGCAGTCCGTAGTGCAATCGAGATTTCGCTGTTCCCTCGGGGATGGAGTGCCGGCGGGCGATCTCGGGGACGGTGTGTCCGAGGAAGTACGCGTCCACCACGATCTGACGATGCTCCACCGACAGCGATGCGAGAGCGTCGGCGACCAGGATGCTGTCCAGGACCGCGTCGGTGCGATCGGGGACGGCGCCGCCGCCGTCCTCGTCCTTCGCCGGCACCTCGCGTCGGCTCCGAGCGGATCGGGCGTCGTCGATGACGAGGTTGCGGGCGACGGTGAACAGCCACGCGCGAGCGGCGTCGGCGTCGCGTTCGAGGACCTGCGGGCGCTGCCAGGCCCGGACCATCGTCTCCTGCACGACGTCCTCCGTCAGCGCCGCGTTCCGAGTGAGGTTCTGCACGAAGCGCCGCAAGGCCGGGCCGTGACTCTCGTACAGCGCCGCCAGGAGCTCATCGACGGGGCGGGGCACAACGCTCACCGCCTCGAAGCGCCACGGTGCGCTCCCTCATCACGGTTGCTGCGATCACTGCCGGTCATCCCTTCCGTCCATGCCTGTCGAGAACCGGCGACCCGGCCCGACGATGCGCTTCGCTGCGCGGGGACGGGTCGCCGTCGCATCAGGACGCCGGGGTGGCGGTGCTCATGGCCGCGGCTTCCTTGTTCATCGTGCCGTCAGGGAGGAGGACGTACCAGGCGTCCTTCACACCCTGCCCGTTGACCTGGCCCGGCGCGGTGTCCTTCGCGAACCGGTAGACCGGCCATCCGTCGACGGTCAGCTGGGTCGTCCCGTCGGTGCGCGTGATCGAGCCGACCTCTCCGGTGATCCCGTCCGCGGCGGTCGTGCTGGACGCCGACACGGCCGGCCAGGTCGTGGCGCACTCGTCGTAGCAGCTGCTGCTGCCAGAGTTCTGCGTGTCCTTGGCGAACGTGTAGACGGTGTAGCCGGCCTCGTCCGTGATGATCTCGCCCAGCGGCGAGGACGCCGTCGTGAGAGCCGCCGTCCCAGCGGAGGCGGTCGCGGTGGCGGAGGCCATCGCGGTGGCGGAGGGGCTGTCGGCCGGCGCTTCCGACGAGGCGGCCGAGCCGGCGGCCGTCGAGCATCCGGCGAGAAGGACGGCGGCGAACGCCGCAGTCGTCATAGTGGTCGCGATTCGCTTGAGCATGATGCCTCCTGTAGTGCGGGGGCCGAGGTGGTCCCACCGAGGACACGACACAGCAGTCGCGGACGTTCACCGACGCGAGAAGATCGCTGGGAGAGCATCCGCGCGGCGGGCGGATTCAGTGAGAGCGACGATCCGTTGCGCGCTCCTTCGCGTGAAGGCCCGAGGCTGCGCGCTGCTCTCCACGGCGGCGTGCGAGCAGTGATCGACCATGTGCGCGACGGCTGCGGCCTGCCCGGCCGCCCGCGCGGCAGCGGTGGCGGCCCGCTCGCCCGCCTGCGTCGCGGCGCGGGCTGCGGCGTGCGCCGTGAAGGCCGCCGCGCGGCACTCGGTCATCGGAGCCTCGCCCCGCCCCCAGGCGAGGAGGACGTCGAGCGCGCGCCGGGGCCGGGCATTGTCCGGGTCCCGCTCCTCGAACGCGGGGAGGGCGCGCTCCGCGCACTCCGCCGCCCACCGCGCGAGCGCCCGGTGGACCTCCGGCTCCGGATCCGCCCAGGCCGGCTCCTCCGCTCCGCTCACGGGTCTTCCTCCGATTCCGGAGCTCAGCTGGCTCTTCCCAGATGAGGGTGTAGGTCGGCCGGGAGCGTCGGTCCGCAGATAGACGTCGAGGTCTCCCGACGACGGAGGTTCCTACGCCATCCGTCCGAAAGACCTCGACGTGACCGACGCTACCCCGCCGGCCGGCTTCGGCCGCCCTGACCTGACCGCCTTCGCGTCTCATCCCAGTCGACCCTGATCGAGTCTGCTGACCCCCTCGACGAGAACGCAGCGACATCACAGCCACCCAACCCCGACCGTCCGGGAAGCCGGGACACGTCACATGACCTGTGCTGCGGGCGTGTCGAGTGGGTCGTCCAAGGGCGACGCAGGAGCGTCGACGCGACGTGCTGAGAGGTGGTTCCAGTCGAGCGCTAGGACACCGGCTACAGGCATGGCGATAGGTCAGGAACGGCGTCGCTCCCTGCGCAGGAGGGAGCGCAGAGTCTCGGCATTCGCGTAGCCGACCCGTAGCGCGATCTCGGCGGAGGTGAAGTCCGTGGTTGCTGAGAGGTGCCGAGCTCGTTCGATGCGAAGCCGTTGGACGAAGCCGAGCGGAGTGAGGTTGAGCGCCGCACGGACTCGTCGTTCGAGGGTGCGCCGGCTGGTGCCGAGCGACTGCGCGACGAAGGCGACGTTGAACGGTTCGTCCAGGCGGGCGCGCACGAAGCGTTCGAACTCGACGACGATCGGGTCCTCGTGCCGGAGATGTTCGTAGGCGACGAAGGCCGCCTGAGACGGACGCTCGTCGATGATGAGGAGCTTGGCGACATGTTGGGCCAGGTCGGGGCTGATCGATCGCACGAGTGAGAGCGCGAGGTCGATGTGGGCGAACGCGGCGCCGGCGGTGACGAGGTTCCCGTCGACCACGACCATGGTGTCGAGATCGAGGGCGACGGTCGGATAGCGCTTCAGGAACTCCGGCCCCAGGAACCAGCTGGTCGTCGCCCTCCGATGATGCATCCGTCCGGTCTCGGCGACAGCGAACACGCCGGTGCACGCCGCGGCGATCCGGGTGGTCGCCTCGTCGAGGCGCCCGAGCGAGGCGATGACCGAACGAGCATCTCGGCTCTGGAGGACGTCGTTGGTAGCGGCGGCCGTAAGGGTTCCAAGCGCAGGGACGACGACCACGTCGAACTCTCCGGACTCCGACAGCGGGTGGTCCACCGACAGGGTCATCGATGCCGTCGTGGTCACTCGCCGTTTCGGTCCGAGGATGGCGAGTTCGATCGGGTCGATCCGCGGGTCGACATCGCCGCGGGCTCCGTCGGCCACCCGCACGATGTCGATGATCGACGCGATAGCCGAACCGAAGCAGCCGTCGATCGCGATCAGTCCGATACGCATGACGTAAACAATAGCAATACTGCCGTATACGCCACTCCCCACCGGCCCTCGCTCGTCATACGCTGAACTCGTCCCACGAAGAACCCCGACGTCAAGGAGAGTCCCTCATGTCCACACCCGCATCACTTCCGTATGCCTTCGTCGCCAAGATCGTCGCGGCCGATGGACAGCACGACGCGGTCGCCGATCTGCTCGCCGGCGCTGTCGCACTCGCCAACGAAGAAGTAGGAACGATTGTCTGGTTCGCGGTCAGGACTCACGCCGACACCTTCTGGATCTTCGATGCATTCCCCGACGAAGCCGCTCGCGACGCCCACGCCAACGGCGCCATCGTCGCAGCCCTGATGGCCAACCAGCACCTCCTCGGCGCAGCACCCGAGATCCTGGCGGCCGACGTCCTCGCGTCCAAGCTCCCGTAGTCCGCCAACGCACGAGACGATCGCGCCCCGCCGAGCCGTCGCCAGGTCGCGACGCAACGCGACGCTGCGTTGCCGAGCGGTGCGAGGCCTATCGGCACACGGACAGGATGCCGGCCGCGAGCGCTCAGCCGGCGAGGGGTCCGTCGCAGAGGAGAGCGACGTCGGTGTCCGGCAGAGCCGTGAGGCCAGCGCATCGCGCGACCACCAGAACGGTTCGCCGGAGCCGCCTGTCGGAATCGAACGGACGACCTCATCACGTCGGCTTTGCGTCTAGCGCTTGATGCGCCCACTGGGCGAACGAGCCTCTGACCTGCGCAAACGCCGAGCGTGGAGGACGCCGCCATCCGGTGGTGACCGACCACGACCGACCAGTACCGACCGTTTCACCGGAGCTTGCGGCGGCGTCGAAGCCGAGCAAGCTCCATTCTTCTAGCTCACCGCGCCCTCCTCCTCGCCGGCCCCGTCGTCGGCGAAGACGTTTCAGGGGTCTTCTCAGATGACGGTGTAGGTCGGCCGGGAGCGTCGGTCCGCAGATAGACGTCGAGGTCTTCCGACGACGGAGGTTCCTAGGCCATCCGTCCGAAAGACCTCGACGTGACCGACGCTACCCGGCCGGCCGGCTTCGGCCGCCCTGATCTGACCGCCTTCGCTCGACTCGACGGCCTCGGTCTGCACACCGGCGCGGACCTGCTCACCGACAAGCAGAGCGACAGGCTACGCGCGCTGTTCGTTGATGACGCTCACGTCGAGGTCGAGGCGACCTGGGGTGTCCATCAGCGCATGATCGCCGCCTATCGCCACGAGGACCGGCAACGTGGCCGCGAGCTCATGGAGAAGCTGATCACCGACCTCAGCGCCGGCGTCCCCAAGGTGCTCACCGAGCTCACCACCCTGGGCCGGACCCTGAAGAAGCGAGCCGCTGACGTGCGCGCCTACTTCGAACGACCCGGCACCAGCAACGGGCCGACCGAGGCGCTCAACGGACGGCTCGAACACCTGCGCGGCTCCGCACTCGGGTTCCGCAACCTGACCAACCACATCGCCCGAAGCCTGCTCGAGACCGGCGGCTTCAGACCCCAACTCCTACACCCCCGATGGGGATGAGCCGCTCAGCTCCGGCGCGGCCGCCCCGTGAAGTGCTTCACCCCGTAGACCAGGAGGAGCAGGATTCCGCTCAGCTGCAGGGCGAGCGAGAAGCCGGAGGCGAATTCACCGGCCGGCCACACCAGCCTCAGCACCAGCGCGACGAACATCGCTGTGACCCCGACGACGAACAGGACTCGATTCCGCATCCGTCGAGTCGACCATCCGCACGCGGGCCCTGGCCAACCGCCAGTGCTCAGCTCAGGCGCTCGGTCAGGTGGACGGCGACGATGTCGCCGAGGTCCTTGCCGATCGTCTTCCGCAGTTTCGCGCTGATCGACAGCATGTGACCGCCGGCGCCGGTCGGCAGCAGGCCCGCGGTCACCGGCTCGCCGTCGACGGTGGCGACCACCTTCACGGACCTCCCTGTGCCGAGCAGCTCGACGGAGCCGGGCACCTCGACGCACGACCAGAGGTCGCCCTTGACGGTGACGCCGATCGGAGCGGTGAAGGCGAGGTCCAGGGGGCCGGCGCTCATGCGCTCTCCTCCGCGGACGCCGCGCTCTCGCCGGAGGAGCCCTGCCCGCTGTACCGGTCGAGGATCTCGTCGTACATCGCGGCGTCGAGCAGACCATCGGACAGGGCCCGGCAGACCTCCTCGAACTCCCCCGGGTCGAGGGTCGTCCAGTCGAAGCCGTCGCTCGGCGATCCGGACCGGTAGCGCCAGCGGCCGAGCTCGTCGACGGCCTGCTCCCGCGTCAGCTCCCCCGCGGCGAAGCGCTGCGCGATCCCGTACGGTGTCGCGCCGGAGAAGCCGGAGCGCACGTGCGGCAGCGCGGCGGCGGTCTCGATCCCGTCGGACACCTCGTCGATCGACATGCGGACCCCTCCCGTCCGAGGGTCCACCGACCCTCCCGTCGACCCTACGACGAGACGTCGCATCCCGGTCGGGCCGGGCGACGAGCACTGCCCTCGACTTGCGGCTACCGTTCCTCCATGACCGGACGCGCCGCTACGTCCCGGCACGAGTTCCGCGTCGACTCGCGCACGCTCGTCGCCCACGACTTCCTCGGCACTCGAGCCCCCCGCGCTGTCGTCGTCTGGTGCGGAGGGACACCGCACACCGGCGCACTCCTCGCTCCCCACGTCGACGCCGCTGCGGCGCGCGGCATCCGGCTCGTCTCCGTCGCCCGTCCCGGCTTCGGCGGCTCGATGCGCACTCCCGGACGGAGCATCGCGGACGCGGCCGCCGATGTGCTCCGCGTCGCCGACCTGCTCGGGATCGAGCGCTTCGTGGTGACGGGCTACTCCGGCGGCGGCCCGCACGCACTGGCCGCCGGGGCTCTCGGAGGTGATCGCGTCCTGGGCGTCGCGACGTTCGGCAGCCCGGCGCCCTTCAGTGACGACGGAGCGTGGTTCGACGGCATGCAGGATCCGGGCGCTCTCCGCAGCGCGCGCGACGGCCGGGCTGCGCGCGAGGAGTGGGAGGAGACGGCCCGCTTCGATCCGGAGCAGTTCACCGGTGACGACTACTCGGCCCTCGACGGCCCGCTGACGGCGCTCGGCGCAGAGGCCGGACGCGCCTCGGAGCTCGAACAGGGCGGGAGCGTCGACGACGACCTCGCTCTCGTCATGCCCTGGGGAGTCGACCTCTCGCGCCTGGCGGCGCCGGTCCTCCTCCTCCACGGCGCCGCGGACAGGGTGGTCCCGGTCGCGCACGCGGAGCGGATCCGCCGCCTCCACCCGGCCGCGGAGCTCACGATCCGGCCCGGTCGAGGCCACATCGGCGTCCTGCTCGACTGGCCGGACGTCCTCGACCGCCTCCTCGCGGACGGGTTCCCCGGGGACCGCTCCGGCAGCGGAGGCTGAGCGTCTCATCGCGGCCGGCAGCGGATCCGACGCGGAAGGTGGGCCTGGAAGGGCCACGCTTCGGGAGGGCTCCCTCCGCGAGGATCACGGCATGGCCCCCCACACGGATCCCCGCCGATGACTCTGCAGGACCTCGCCGACGAGCTCGCCCAGGCTCTCGACCGCCCGGTGACGATCGAGGACGCCTCGAGCCGGGTGCTGGCCGCGACGCGCGCGCGCGAGGAGGCGCCTCACGACGGCGTGTTCCCCGTCCAGGATCCGCGGGGCCGGCTCGCGACTCTCCTCCTCCCCCGGGAGCGGCCCGCGCCGCTCACTCCGGCCGAGTACTCGCTCATCGACGCGGCCGTCGGAGCGATCCGCCGCCTCCTCGGCCCCTCGACGCGGGCGGGCGGCAGCTCCCGGCGCGCGGACGTCCTCGCGGCGCTCCTGTCGGGCGACGGCGGCACCCGGCGCGCCTCCTTCGCCGAGGCGGTCGAGCGCCGCTGGCTGCGCCGGGACGCCCAGACCGTGGTCCGCGCGGTGCGGCTGACCGGCCCGACCGGCTCCCTCCAGCGGACGGCGCTGGCGCGGCGGATCGACGCGAGCGCCGCCTCCGGCCTGACGTTCCTCGGCGACCAGGAGGGTGTGCTGTTCTTCGTGAGCGTGGAGGCGCCCGAGGCCGCCGCGGAGGCGGACAACGTCCTGCGGGCGGAGGCGCGCGGCCGCGGCACGGCCGTCGATGCGATCGGCTCGGCGCGCTTCGACGTCCGCGACGACGACCTCCTGCCGACCGCCGAGCGGGCCGCTCTCGCGGCGACCATCGTCGGCTCCCTGCCCGACGGCCGTAGCCGGGCCGACATCGCCGAGCTCGGGGCCTGGGTGCTCCTCGCCTCGATCGGGGCGGACAGCTCGCAGCTCGCCATGCTCTCGCCGGCCGCGGCGACGCTGCTCGAGCGGGGCGACGAGGTGCAGCGGCGGACCGTGGAGGCCTACCTCGACGTGCGCGGCAGCGTGCGGGAGGCGTGCGGGCTCCTCCACATCCACCGCACCACGCTCTACTACCGTCTCGACAACCTGCCCGAGGCGGTCCGGGACGCGCTCGACGACGGCCTCGCCCGCAGCACGCTGCACCTCTGCCTCAAGCTGATGAAGTTCCGCGACGGGCTCGAGCGGCGGCGTGCCTCGTGACCGTGGCCGGGGACCTCCCGCAGGTCCGCCTCTACGGGCGGCGCGAGAGCCGCGACGCGTGGGAGATCCGCGACCTCCTCTCGCGCAGCGTCGTCTCGTTCTCGTGGACGCCGATCGACACGGACGAGCAGTGCCTCGCCGTCGCGGGGCATCCGCTCGCCACCGCGTCGCTCCCCCTCGTGGTGTTCCCGGACGGCAGCCGCGCCTCCGATCCGACGCTCGCCGAGGTCGCGGCCCGGCTCGGCTGGGTGGGCTCGCCGCGGCTCGCGGAGTACGACCTCTCCATCTACGGAGCCGGCCCGGCCGGGCTCTCGGCCGCCGTGTACGCCGCCTCGGAGGGGCTGAAGGTCGTGGTCCTCGAGCGCTCGGCCATCGGCGGGCAGGCCGGCTCGAGCAGCCTGATCGAGAACTACCTCGGCTTCCCGCACGGGATCGCGGGAGCCGATCTGGCCGAGCGCGCGCGGCAGCAGGCTGTCTCCTTCGGCGCCGAGCTGCTGCGGATGCGCGAGGGGATCCGCGGGCGCTTCGCCGACGACCGGATCCACGCGCTGCTCGCCGACGGGACGACCGTCGTCGCCCGCACCAACATCTGCGCCACGGGCATCCAGTGGCGCCGGCTCGGCCTCGAGCGCGAGGACGAGCTGCTCGGCGTCGGCCTCTACTACGGTGCCGGCACGAGCGAGGCGCCGCTCTGCGAGGGCGAGGACGTCGTGGTCGTCGGAGGCGGCAACTCGGCCGGGCAGGCCGTGATGAACCTCTCGGCGCACGCGCGGCACGTGACCATGCTGGTCCGCGGCCCGGATCTGGCCGACAGCCTCTCCTCCTACCTCGCGGAGCGCGTCGTCCGGCAGCCGAACGTGACGATCCTGCTCGACTCGCGCGTCACCCGCCTGCACGGCGCCGACGCCCTCGAGTCGATCGAGGTCGAGAACTCGGCGGCCGGTGTGCACGGGGCGCTGGCCACCTCCCACCTCTTCGTCTGCATCGGGGGCGAGCCGGATACGACGTGGGCGGCGGAGACCGCGATCGTCCGCGACTCCGGCGGCTACCTCGTGACGGGACCGGATCTCGCCGGTGGGCACGCGGCTCGCGACTGGCCGCTCGAGCGGGCGCCGTTCTACCTCGAGACCAGCGTCCCCGGCTCCTTCGCCGCGGGGGACGTGCGCCGCAGCTCGGTCAAGCGCGTCGCCTCCGCCGTCGGCGAGGGCGCGATGGCCGTCACCTTCGCCCACCGCCACCTGCAGGAGACCTCGTGAGCCGCCGGCTGCCGACGGTGCGCCACGGCGTCGGCTTCTGGATCGTCGCCGCGACCTTCCTGCTCGTGATGGCGTACTCGACGGTGCCGACACCCCTCTACCCGCTCTACCAGCAGCTCGACGGCTTCCCGCCGTTCGTGATCACCGTCGTCTTCGCCGCCTACGCGGTCGGAGTGATCGTGAGCCTGTACCTCGCCGGTCACGTCAGCGACTCGCTCGGCCGCCGCCGGGTGCTGCTGATCGCGGTGCTCGTCTCGGCGGTCTCGGCCGTGCTCTTCTCGCTGACGACGGAGGTGCCGGGGCTGATCGTCGCCCGCTTCGTCAACGGCGTCAGCATCGGGATGCTCACCGCCACGGCGACCGCCCACCTCGGCGAGCTGCGCGCCCGCGCCCGGCCCGACGAGAACACGATCGTCGCCGCGTCGATCTCGGGCGCGGTGAACCTCGGCGGACTCTCGCTGGGCCCGCTGCTCGGAGGGGTCTTCGCCGAGTTCCTGCCCGATCCGCTCCTCCTGCCGCACCAGGTGTTCCTGGTCGCGCTGCTCGTGGCGGGCCTGGCGCTGCTCCTCGTGCCGGAGACGGTCGACGTGCCGGAGACGGCGCCCGCCTACCGGCCGCAACGGCTCTCGGTGCCGGCGGACGCGCGCCGGGCGTTCCTGCTCGCGGCGTTCGGAGCGTTCTCGGCCTTCTCCGTCCTCGGCCTCTTCACCTCGCTCGCACCGACGTTCCTGGTGCAGACCTTCCAGGTGCGCGACCACCTGCTGGCCGGCGCGACGTCCTTCGCCGTGTTCGCCTCCGCGGCCCTCGGCCAGCTGCTGCTCGTGAAGGTGGGGATGCGCCTGCAGCTCTCGATCGCGGTGGCGGGCTGCGCGGTCGGGCTGGCGGCGGTCGCGGCCGGAGCGATCGCTCCGCAGCTGGGAGTGTTCCTCGCCGGGGCCGTCGTCTCGGGCTTCGGGGTGGGGCTGCTCTTCAAGGGCTCGATCGGCACGGCGGTCGCCCTCGCGGATCCCGCCCGCCGGGGCGAGACCCTGGCGGTGGTGTTCCTGGTCGCGTACACGGGGCTCGCGATGCCCGCACTGGCGGCGGGAGCGGCGCTCAACCTCGTCGCCGCGACGACGGTGCTGACGGTGTTCGCGGCGCTCGTGCTGGCGGCGACCGCGACGGCCGGCGTGCTGCTGCGCGCCCGCAGCGCGGCGGCCGGGCGATGAGCGGCGGAGCGGGGCGGCGCTGCGGGGTGCGGGCCGACGGCCGTCCGGGTGCCGGCCGCGTGCACCCCGGACGGCCGCCCGCCGCATCAGAAGTCCTCGCGCCGCTCCTGCTCGGCCTCGGCGGCCGGCTCGAGCGCGGCGAGATCCCCGAGCGCGAGTCGCAGCTGGCGCAGCAGCCACTCCTCGGTCAGCGCCCCCGCGTCGAGCGCGTCCAGCCGGCGGAGGCGCTCGGCGGCCGACCCGGTGAGGTCGGCGGGCGTCCCGGCGCTCATGCGCCGTACCCCGCTCCGCGGAGCAGGCGGCGCAGGTCGACGAGCTGCTGCTCGTCCACGTCCTTGTGGTGCGGCCGGTGGAGGGTCTCGGTCGTCGAGCCGACCGTCACCGAGAAGGCGCCGTCGTGCTTCTCGTGGACGGTGCCGACGGCCTCGAGCAGCGTCAGCACGTCCGCCCAGAGGACGTTGTGGCTCGGCGAGTCCTCGAGCAGCCGCTCGAGGGTGTCTCGCTGGTTCGAGTGGAGGTGGCGGGTGGCGGTCATGAACGGCCCTTCGGTGTCTGCGCACGCGCCCCGGTGGCGGTGCTCGGCGTCGCGTCCGACGGTAGGCGCGCGGGTGGAGCCGGTGCGCGAGTCGGATGACTCGAAGAGCGGACGCCGCGGGGCGGCCCCGCGAGAGGTACGGTCCCCGCGAAAGGCGCGGCCGTGAATCCGGAGCCGGGCGACCGCCTCGACGAGGAGGAGCATCCCCGCACGCCCGCGCTGCCCGAGGCCGCCGTCTCCGCCGCGTCGCTCCCGGACCGGCCGGCCGCCTTCCTCAACGCCCTGCTGACCGAGCACTTCGTGCTGGAGTCGGCGCGCGGCATCACCGTGACGGAGTCGAGCAGCCGCGCCTCGCTCTACCTGACGATGCTCTCCAGCTCGCTCGTGGCCTTCGGCTTCCTCGCCCCGACCCGGTACGCGATGGGGTTCCTCGCGGTGATCATCCCGGTCGTCGTGCTGCTGGGGGTGTTCACCTACGAGCGGCTGGTGCAGACCTCGATGGAGGACATCGCCGCGCTGACGGCCATCCAGCGCATCCGCCGCTACTACGGGACCCTGCTGCCGGGCGCGGGCGCCTACTTCGCGGTGCCGCGCGGCCGACACGCGCCGAACGAGCTGCTCGAGATCGGCCGGCGGCAGAGCTGGCGGGGCATCTTCTTCACGATGTCCTCGGCGATCGCGGTGGTCAACTCGATCGTGGCGGGCGCCGGAGTCGCGCTCGCGCTGACGCAGAGCGGCGCGGACGAGGTCCCCGCGATCGCGTGCGGGATGGCGGCCGCGGTCGTTCTCGCGGTGCTGCACGGGGTGTACCAGTTCCACCGCTACCGGCAGATGCGGCTGCGGATCGCCGAGGCGGAGGCGCTGGACGGGGTCGAGAGGGGGTGACGGGGCGGGGCTCGGCCGGCGGGGTCCGGAGCTGACGAACGCCGATCAGGCGCGGCGTCGGCCGCCGGCTGGGCAGCTGGCTCCGACCTGCTCCCGCGACTGCTCCCGCGACTGCTCAAGAGTTGTCGCACTCGACGCCCAGTGCGACAACTCCTGGACTCTCGTGGCGATCGCTCCTCGGCGGGCCGCCACGAACATCCAGAAGTCGCCGTAGTCGGTCGCGAGTACGACGACTCCTGGCTACTCGCCGCCTGTGGACGAGCGTTGGGTGTCGGCGGCTCCGACGGCCGGGACTGCTCGAGAGTTGTCGCACTCGACGCCCAGTGCGACAACTCCTGGACCCTCGTGGCGATCGCTCCTGGGCGGGCCGCCGCGATCATCCAGAAGTAGCCGTCGTCGGTCGCGAGCACAGCGACTTCTGTCTGCACGCCGCCTGCGGACGTGCGCAGGGAGCCGGCGGCCGGCGACTGTCCAGGAGTTGTCGCAGTCGATGCCGAGTGCGACAACTCCTGGACTCTCGCGAAAGTCCTGCGCTCTCGCGGAGGCGCGCGGCTCAGCCGCGCTCGGCGCGCTCGGCGAGGAGGTACTGCCAGTCGCGCGGCACGCGGTCCTTCGGCCCCGGGGTGGTCTGGCTCGCCGGGTGGCTCTGCGGGTCGGCCAGGGCGGGGCCGTCGGCGTAGTCGTCGGTCCGGTAGTCCCAGAACCAGTCCTCGCCGGGCTCGAAGCTGCGGATGACCGCGTGGCCGGTCGAGTGGTAGTGGGCCGTCGCGTGGCGGTTCAGCGAGTCGTCGCAGCAGCCGATGTGCCCGCAGAGCGCGCAGCGGCGCAGGTGCAGCCACCACGAGCCTGACTGCTCGCACTCGACGCAGCCGGGGCCGCTCGGCGGGACGGAGGGGTCGATCATCTGCTGCGACGTCATGCGCTCAGCATGCGCCTCCCGCGGCGGCAGGCACCAGGTCGGATGACTCGATCCTGCGGCTCCGTCACGCGCTCCGGGCGTCCTCGAGGCTGAGGAGCGCGTCGCGGAGCCCGGCCCGCGAGGTCACCCCGAGCTTGGGGAAGATCCGGTACAGGTGCCCGCTGACGGTGCGGGGCGAGACGAAGAGCTGCTGGGCGATCTGCTTGTTCGACAGGCCCGCGGCGGCCAGGGAGACCACGCGCCGCTCCTGCTCGCTGAGGTCGGCGGCGACCGGCGCCTCCCCCGCTCCGCCCGCCGCCCGCAGCTCGTGCTGGGCGCGGGCGAGCCAGAGCTCGGCCCCCACCGCGGCGAACCCCGCGGCGGCCTGGCGGAACCGGGTGCGGGCCTCCAGCGGACGCATCCGGCGGCGCAGCCACTCGCCGTGGCAGAGCTGGACGCGTGCCCGTTCGAACGGCCACTCCTCGGAGGCCGGGTCGAGGGAGCGCTCGAAGAGGGCGCCCGCGCCGCCGGTCTGATCGAGGACCGCGGTCGCCGCGAGGGCGAGCATCCGCCCGCGGGGAGCGAGGGGCCGCGCGGCGAGTTCCGCCGCGGCCGCCGCCAGCTCGGCGCAGTGCTCGGGCAGGCGGAGGCGCGAGGCGGCTTCGGCTGCGTCGAGGAGCTCCAGCGGATCGCCGCCGGCGCGAGAGGAGGAGCGGGCGTGCGCCTCCTCGAAGCGGCCGCCGCCGAGGTCGAGCGAGCACAGGGCGTGATCGGCGGCGCGCGCGACCGACGCCGCTCCGTGCCGCAGCGCCCAGGCCGTCGCGCGCTCGGCGCACTCGAGGGTGCGAGCGCGGTCGCCCTGCACGGCGTGGACCCGGGCTCGAGTCGCGTCGATCAGCGCGCGCACGGCGGGCAGGTCGTCGGCGCGGGCGGCGGCGCGATCGAGGTCGGCCGAGGCGTCGTCGAGGCGACCGCGGTCGAGCGCGGTGGTGCCGCGGCGGAGGAGGGCGAGGGCGCCGGGCAGGCCGTCCGCCTCCTCCCCGCCGTCGAGGAGCCCGGCGAGGCGGTCGCGGCGCTCGTCCGAGACCTCGAGCAGCGACCAGGCGAGGTGCAGCGCGACCGTCTTCCACGGGTCGCCTGTGACCGCGGAGTCCTCGGCGAGCAGCAGGCGGCGCTCCCACTCCTCGTCCGGGACCGGCCGCACGCAGGCCTCCACGAGGCGCAGGACGGGATCGAGGGGGTGCTCCTCGCCGACGGCGAGCGCCTCCTGCCACCAGGCGGGATCGCCGCGGAGCATGCAGGCGAGGTGGAGGACGGTCGCCAGCAGGTCGGCGGCGGCGTCGTGAGGGGCGACGCGGTCGGCGGAGAAGCTGCTGGCGTCGTCGCGGGAGGCGTCGGTCTCGGCGGGAGAGGCACCACCGACAGGAGAGACACCACCGACAGACGAGGCACCACCGACTCCCGCGCCCCCACGCCCCACCCGAGCGCCGAGCCCCCGGAGGGCCGCGCGGCGGACCCCGCCCACGTCCCCCGTGCGGAGCAGCGCATCGGCCAGCCGCGCCGCCTCGACGCCGGCCCCGGGAACCCGGCCGTCCTCCCGCGAGCGCTCGACCACCCGCTCGAGGGCCGCCGCGTCGCCGGTGAAGGCCGCGACGGCAGCCGCGCGCGCCTCGAGCTCGTCCCGCAGAGCAGCACCGCGCGCACTCGACCGCGCCTCGGCGAGGAGGAGCAGCGCCTCCTGCGGGCGACCCGCGCGGAGTCGCTCCTCCGCCGCGTCCCTCAGCAGCCGCGCCCGCTCCTCCGGCCCGGCGGCGTCGTCCGCCGCGAGCAGCAGGCGGAGGTGCGGGGCCGACTCCGGGCGCTCGGCGAGCCGCCTCCGTGCCGCCCGCAGCGCTCGGGGCGACGCCGTCGAGAGCACCACCGCGCGGACCACCGGGTCGCGGAACGCACGGCCGCCCGCCGTCAAGATCCCCGCCTGCACCAGGGCGCGGTCCCCGTCTCCGAGGGCCGACCCGATGCTCTCCGGGAACTCGGCGCCCGCCACCGCGGCGACCAGGAGCGCCTCCCGGCACTCCTCCGCCAGCGGAGCCAGCAGGTCGAGCACCCTGGTCTCGGCCTGCTCGAGTCGCGGGTAGACCGGGAAGGGCGAGGGAGCGTCCTCGTCGGCCCAGGCCCGCCCGAGGACGTCGAGGAGCAGCGGATTCCCCTCCGCGACCCGCAGCAGGCGCGCCTCGACGGCGAGCGGCCGGCGGCCGCCGTGGGCGCGCAGGAAGCCGCGGGCCGCCGCCGCGTCGAGGGGCTCCGTGCGACGGTGCCGGAGGCCCTCCCAGCCGGCGAGGACGCGCCGGTCGCGGGTGGCGAGGAGGCAGGCGGCACCGACCTCGTCCACCAGCCGGGTCACCAGGGCCTGGAGGGTCTCGCGGGCGGCGACGTCGAAGCGCTCCCAGTCGTCGACGACGATCAGGAAGCCGGGGTCGCAGGGCGAGGCGGAGGAGTCGCGCACCCGCTGCAGACGGCCGATCAGCGTGGCGAACAGCGCGAGCGAGGACGCGCCGATCACGGCGTCGCCCCGGTCCGGCCGCACCTCCACGACCTCGCAGCCGGCGGCGCGAGCGGTGGCCGCGGCGGAGCGCAGCATGTGCGTCCGGCCCGAGCCGATCCCGCCCTCGACCACCAGGAGCCGCTCCCGCGCGGGCGACGCCGAGCTCAGCATCCGGACCACCACGTCCTCGGGGGCGCTCGGGTGCGCGGGCGGCGAGGAGAGTGCACTGATCGTCATCGCGACTCCTGAGGGACGGGTTCCGAGGACCCCATGCTGACCGCCGGGCGCGGCCGCGCTCTCCTCCCTCTGTCGGAACCCTCCGGAGCGCACCCTCTGTCGAACCGTCCCGAGCGCCCGGCCCCCGATCGGCGCCGGGCCGGGGGGCACAGGAGGGCAGTGGGCCCCGCGAGCGCCCGACGGTACTCTGTGTCCCACCGGACGACCGGTACGGCCCCACCCCCGCACGACCGCCGCTCGACGCGGCGGGTGATCCGATGGAGTCGCACGATGAGCTCTCGCAGCCCCCTCGCGGAGTTCCTCCGCGCTCGCCGGGCGGCGCTGCGGCCGGAGCAGGTCGGCGTGCCGACCGCGGGCACCCGGCGGCGGGTGCCGGGCCTGCGCCGCGAGGAGGTCGCCGACCGCGCCCGGATCAGCCGCGACTACTACCTCCGCGTCGAGCAGGGGCACGCGGTCGCCCCGTCCGACCAGGTGCTGAACGCCCTCGCCGAGGCGCTCGCCTTCGACGAGTTCGAGCGCGCCTACCTCTTCCGGCTGGCCCGGCTGCGCCCCGGCCCGCACGGTCCCGACTCTCCTCCGCCGGGCCAGGGCGTGGAGTCGCTGCTCGCCCACTGGCCGAGGACCCCGGCGTACGCGTTCGACCGCAACCTCGACGTCCTCGGCGCGAACGACCTGATGAGCCGTCTCGCCCCCGACAAGGGCGTGCCCGGCGCCAACATGCTGCTCTCCACCTCCCGCGGCTACGCGCGCGCCGTGGCGAACGGCGACCCGCCGGACCAGCTGCGGGCGTGGGGCCAGGTCTTCCGCGAGCTGATCGCCGCGCTGCGGTTCTACAGCGACCCCGACGATCCGCGGCTGCACGAGATCGTCGGCGAGTGCTCGGTCGAGAATCCGCTGTTCCGGTCGATCTGGGCCGAGTACCAGGTCCGCCCCTTTACCCACCGGTGGATCCGCGTCCACGTCGAGCCGTTCGGCTGGCTCGACCTCGAGATGCAGACCCTGGAGCTCGCCGGCGCTCCGGGCCGGTACGTCGTGACCTACCTCGCGGCAGCGGGGACTCCGGCGGCCGCGGCCGTCGACGTCCTCGCCTCGCTGCGGCCCGCTCCGGAGGCGGGCACCGCGCTGGCCGCCCCGGCCGGCGCCTGATCAGCGGCGGTGAGCCGGGCGAGCGCCTCTCGACCCGCCGCGTCACCCGCCTCGAACAGGAGCAGGAGGCGCGCGCCGTCCCGGACCAGCCGGTAGTCCATCGGAACAGAGCCGACCGCGGTGTCGAGGAACACGACCGACCCGCGTGCGTCGGCCTCCGCCCCGGCCGCCCACGAGTCCGCGAACCGCGGGCTCCTCGCCGAGAGCTCCCCGACGACCGTCAGGAACTCCCGGTCCCCCCGGTGCCGCTCGAGCGAGTCGCGGAGCATCGCCGCGACCTGGTCGGCGGCGGAGCCCCAGCAGGGCAGGTCCTCGACCTCGGACGAGTCCAGGAAGGTGAAGCGGGCGATGCTCACTCCCGGGGCGAAGGCGGGCGAGAGCGCCCGCGCGAGCGGAGTCGCGCTCAGCACGCGCAGGTGCCGGTCCAGCAGCACCGCCGCCCTCCCCGCCCACGGCAGGAGCGCCGCCTCGTGATCCTCCGCCATGTCCCCGTCCCCTCCGCGCGTCCCTCCCTCAGCGCAGCGGAGTGATCCCCTGCGTCCCGAGCGGGAAGGTCGCCAGCACCTCCTCCGGGATGTTCAGGTGCTGCGCGACCAGCGACGGCGGCAGGTGGCTCAGCCACTGGGCGAGCGACACCTCCTCGTAGCGGGAGCTCTTGAACGTCTCGATGTAGACGAGCGTGTCGTCGCCGGTGTTCTCCACGTAGTGGCCGAAGTTGCGGCGCACGACGCCCACGTCTCCGGCGTGGAAGTCGGTCGTGTTGGCGTGCGGGCCGGTGTTGAAGACGGTCATCCGAGCGGATCCGCGGAGGTAGTACTGCCACTCGTCGGCGTTGGGGTGCCAGTGCAGCTCGCGCATCGAGCCGGGCTCGACGGTCGTCAGCGCGGCCGAGACCGTGCGCGAGGCCGGGAAGTTCGTGCTGTCGGCGATCTGGATCCGGCCGCCGCTGTTCTGGTGCACGGGCTCCGAGCGGGAGAGCCGGAAGATCACCGCCTCGTCGCCGTCCTGCACCCCGGCCGCGGCCCGGTCGGCCTGGAGGTCGCCGGGCACGTCGCCCGGGAAGATCCAGAGGTCGTGCAGCGGGATGTCGCGGAAGACCTCCTGCGCGACGCCGAAGTTCTTCGCCAGCACGTCCGGCGGCGTGTGCGCGAACCAGTCGGTGAGCAGGAGCGTGTTGCTCTCGGACTGCTCGCCGTCGTCGAACGCGAGCACGAACTCCGCCCCGTCCGGGCCGAGGCCCTGCAGGGAGTGCGGCAGGCCGGGCGGGAAGTACCAGAGGTCCCCCTCCTGCACGTCGTCGACGCTGGGCCGGCCGGTGCGGCTGAGCGTGGTGATGCGGCAGTTCCCCTTGGTCATCAGCGCCCACTCGGCGCTCTGGTGCCAGTGCAGCTCACGGATCCCGCCGGCCTCGAGGTACATGTTCACGCCGGCGATCTCGTTCGAGATCGCGAAGTCGGCCTGCGTGAGCTCGCGCGCCCAGCCTCCCCGCTGCACCCGCCGCGGCGAGATGTTGAAGGAGGACCAGAAGAACGGCTGCGTGCTGATGTCCGTCGCGGGCGCGGCGATCTGGTTCGGGAACAGTCCCTCCAGGACGCGGTTCTGCGGGCCGGTCATCGTGTTCGCCGAGGGATCGCCCTCGGTGTTCACGATCCCCTCCTGGGGGAGGTCCGGGTCTCCGAAACCGGGGGTCTCGTGGTGCGGAGCGGTGCTGTCGTCGGGTTCCACGGCGTTCTCCCTGCTGATCGTTCTGCGCGCCTGCGCTGCTCCGATCCCACCGCTCCGGCCCGGGCCGCACCACGGTCATCCGACTCGATCCGCGCCCCGACGACCGGCCCGGGTCAGCCGCCCAGGCCCTCGAGCACGTCCCGCGAGGGCACGAAGTAGACCCCGCCGGTCGTCGCGGTCGAGAAGTCGAGGAGGCGGTCGTGCCGGCCCGCGGGCACGCCGACGAACATCCGCGTCAGCATCGTCTCGATCACCGACAGGTCGGCGGCCAGGCCGAGGAAGTACGTGCCGAACTCGCCCCTGCCGGGCCGGCCGAAGGGCATGTTGTCGCGGAGGATGTCGTGCTCGGTCCCGCCGGCGTCGACCACGGTCGCGAGCCCCTTGTGCGAGAGCTGCGCCGGATCGTCCTCGCGCTCGACGTTGTCGGCCTTGCTCCGGCCGATGACCCGCTCCTGCTGCTCGGTGGTGAGCGCGTGCCACGCCGTCAGGTCGTGCAGGTACTTCTGCACGACCAGGTAGCTGCCGCCCGCGAACGCCGCGTCCTCCGCGCCGATCAGCGCGACGCGGGGCAGCGCCTCGCCGGTCGGATTCTCGGTGCCGTCGACGAAGCCCAGCAGGTCGCGGTTGTCGAAGTAGCGGAAGCCGACCACCTCGTCGCGGACGACGACGTCCTCGCCGAGCGCGTCGAGCAGGAGGCGCTCGAACTCGAAGCAGGCGTCGTCCCGCTCCGCCCGGATGTGGAACAGGAGGTCGGTCTGCGTCGAGACGGCCGTGTGCGCCGCGCCGACCACCTCCCGGAACGGGTGCAGCTGCGCGGGGCGCCCCTCCCCGCCGAAGCGGTCCCACGCGTCGCTCCCGATCCCGACCAGGCAGGAGAGGCGCAGGCCCAGGTCGCGGAAGCCGACCGCGCGGAGGAGCCCGCCCACGTCGGCGAGGACGTCCCGCACGCGGTCCGCGGCGTCCTGCCCGCCGACGATGTCGAGCGAGAGGAAGACGGCGGACCGGCTGAGCGGAGCGACGACCGCCTGCGGCTCGATCGGGACGCGGTCCTCGACGGTCACCGGAGCACCGCCCGCTGGGGCGTCGTCGTCCTGCGCGTCGGCAGGGCCGTCGTCGTGGGCGTCGTCGTGGGCATCGCGACCTCCGATCCGCGCGCCGCGGGAGGGCGCATCCGCCGCGATCCTGTCAGCGTCCGCGGTGCCGGTCACGAGTCATCCGACCCCACACGGCGTGCGCGGCCGGCGGCCCCGGCACCGCCCGGGCGACCAGGTCTGGACGATCGTCGGAACATCTCCCCGCGCTCTTCAGGGAGCGCTCCCACGCCCCTATCGTGGAGCCGCTCCCCACCCTCATCCGGGGAGGCACCACCTTGGACACGACCCGGGCCGGGCTCGGGATCGACACGAGCACGGAGGTTCGAAGATGCCGTTTGTGACCACGGACGACGACGTCGAGATCTACTACAAGGACTGGGGCAGCACCGACGCGCAGCCCATCGTCTTCCACCACGGCTGGCCGCTGTCGTCCGACGACTGGGACGCGCAGATGCTGTTCTTCCACGCGCACGGCTACCGCGTCATCGCGACCGACCGCCGCGGGCACGGACGCTCGACCCAGGTCGGCACCGGACACGACATGGACCACTACGCCAGCGACGTGAACGCGGTCGTCGAGCACCTCGACCTGCGGAACGCGATCCACATCGGCCACTCCACCGGAGGCGGTCAGATCGCGCGCTACGTCGCGAAGTACGGCGAGCCCCAGGGCCGAGTGGCCAAGGCCGTCCTCGTCTCGTCGGTCCCGCCGCTGATGGTGCAGACCGAGGCGAACCCCGAGGGCACGCCGATCTCGGTGTTCGACGGCTTCCGCGACGCTCTCGCGGCGAACCGCGCCGAGTTCTACCAGGCCGTGGCCTCCGGGCCCTTCTACGGCTTCAACCGCGAGGGCGTCGAGCTCTCGCAGCCCGTGGTCGACAACTGGTGGCGCCAGGGCATGACCGGATCCGCGCTCGCGCACTACGAGGGCATCAAGGCCTTCTCGGAGACGGACCAGACCGAGGACCTGAAGGCGATCACCGTCCCCGTCCTCGTCACCCAGGGCGACGACGACCAGGTCGTCCCCTACAAGGACGCCGCGCTCAAGCAGCACGAGCTGCTGCAGAACTCGACGCTCAAGATCTACGAGGGCTACCCGCACGGCATGCTGACCGTCCACGCCGACGTCATCAACCCCGACCTGCTGGCCTTCATCCAGGAGTAGCGCGGCACGCTCGCAGGCGCGTCCCGGCCGTTCCGGGGCGCGCCTGCGCGTCTGCGCTCGAACGGGGGCCGGGTGCCCCTGCGAGCGGAGTCCGGCCTCAAGCGTCGGCGCCCGCGTCCCTCCCGAGCACCGCGGCGAGCTCGCCCCGCCCGCCGATCCCGAGCTTGCGGTACGCCGCGTACAGGTGCGCGCCGACCGTGCGCGGCGAGAGGAACAGGTTCTGCGCGATCGCGCGGTTCGACAGCCCCGTGCTCGCGAGAGCGCAGATGCGCAGCTCCTGCGGGGTCAGCGTCGCAGCGGCCGGCGACGGCGCGTCCGCGATCCTCCCTCCGGCTGCCCGGAGCGCGTCACGGGCCCGATCGGCCCAGGCGTGGATCGGCAGCTCCTCGAGCATCGCCAGTGCCTCGCGGAGGAGGGGCCGCGCCTCCGCCGCCCGACCGGCCCGGTGCAGCCCGTCGCCCACGAGCAGCAGCGCCCGCGCCCGCACGTACGGGAGCGGCGGCGGAGTCCGGCGGAGCAGCCCGGCCGCGGCGTCCGGCGCTCCGTCGGCGAGCGCCACGGCGATCTGCGCGTACCGGAGGGCCGCCTCGATCATCGGCTGGTGCCAGCGCTCGAAGAGCGCTTCCAGCCTCGCGGCGTGCAGGCGCACGACTCCGTCATCTCCGGTCGCGAGAGCCGCGTCGACGAGATCGGGCGTGGTGAGGATGGCGAAGCCGGGGTTCAGGGAGTCGTCGTCCGTGTCGAGGAGGGGCAGGAGCTCCGGCACGGCGTCGCCCGGTCGAGACTCGAGGACCGCCACCGCCGCTCGCGATCCACGGAGAGTCGCCCGCATCACGCTCGAGCAGAGGACGGCCGCGCCGATCGCGCTCCCCGCGCTGATCGCCTCGGGATCGGGCGCGACGCCCTCCATCGCGTCGAACCAGGCCAGGCAGGCCCGGGACGCGGTCTCGAAGCCCACGTCCCCCAGGTCGCTCCCGAGGACGAGCGCCTCCTCGGCGAAGGAGCGGGCCCGCGAGAAGCGGCCGGCGAGCGACGTGGTCATCGAGGCGGCGAGGAGCGCCTGCGGGAGGATCCGGATGTCGCCGCGCGCGCGCAGCCCGGTGATCGCCTCCTCCAGGAGCTCCCGGGCGACCTCGACCTCGCCCGCCGTGTTCAGCGCGTAGCCGAGCCACCACGCCTCCTCCGGACCGCTCGCCCCGCCGGCCGCCGCGAGCGCCCGGCGGACGACCTCGTCGCCGCGGGCGATCGGCTCGGTGACCGCCGCGAGCAGGACGGCGCGCGGGTCGGAGTCGTCGAGGGCGAGCGCGCGCACCGCCTGGATCATCGGCTCCCCCGGCGACGCCTCGCGGTTGTGGTCCCAGGCGATGGCGGCGAGGTGCAGGAGCGCGGCCGTCGCGGCGTCGACGGCTCCGTGGCTCTGCAGCGCCGTCACTGCGGCGAGCGCGGGCGAGAGGTCGCCCCGCGAGAGTGCCGTGCGCCCGGTCGGCAGCGTCTCGCGCGTCCAGGCGGCGCGGGCGGTGAGCACCGGATCGACGGTCTCGACCGCCGCGCGGTGCACGAGCAGCGCCGCCTCCGCGGTCCGGCCGGCGAGCCCGGAGTACTCGGCCGCGTCGATCAGGCGCGAGACGCGCAGCGGCCCCGCGGGGGTCAGCTCCGCCGCCCGCTCCATCGCCTGAGCCGCCAGGACGACGTCGCCCGTCGCGAGGCCGGACGCCGCGAGACCGGCGAGCTCCTCGCCCACCGGCCCGTCCGAGCCGGTCGCGAGCTCCGACCGCCACCAGAGCGTCCGGCTCGGGTCGTCGCGGTGCTCCTGGACGAGCGTGCGGAGCACAGCCGCGCGCTCGGAGGGGCGGCTCACGCTCGTCACCGCGGACTGCACGAGAGGGTGCCGGAAGCGGAGTCCGCTCCCCGGCGTCCAGCTGAGCAGCGACGCGGCGACGGCCCTGTCGATCCAGGAGGGGTCGGGGTGGCGGCCGATCGCCAGGTTCGCCAGCCGGCTCGCCTCCTCCGCCGTCGCGACGTCGCCCAGCGCCACGGCCAGCACGGCGAGCCGAGAGGGCTGGTCGAGCTCCGCGAAGCGCTCGGCGAAGGCCGACTCGAGGCGTCCGGTCACCGCGCGGTCCTCCGCCTCGTCGGCCGACGGGTCGCGTCCGGTCAGCTCCACTAGGGCGAGCGGATTCCCGCGGGCGAGGTCGAGCAGAGCGCGCCGGGCGGCGCCGCGAGGAGGATGCGGGAGCGTGTCGAGGAGAGCGGCCGAGTCGGCGGCCGACAGCGGCCCGAGGTGGAGGTGCTCGAGGCCGGAGTCCTCCTCGGGCCGGTCCCTCGTGGTCATCACGACGACGACGCGGTCCTCGCCGATGCGCCGGGCGAGCATCCGCAGCGCCCACGCCGACTCCGGGTCGATCCGGTGCAGGTCCTCCACGACGACCAGCAGGGGCCGATCGGCGGCGGCGTCGCTCAGGAGGGTCAGGGCCGAGAGGCCGGCCAGGAGCGGCGTCGGCTGCACTCCCTCCGCCAGGTGGAAGGCCACGCGGAGCGCGTCCCGCTGCGGCAGGGGCAGGCCGTCGAGGCCCGGGCGGAGCGGGTGCAGGAGGAGCTGCAGCGCCGCGTACTGGTCGCCCGACTCCGCTGCGGAGCCCGCGGTCCGCAGCACCCGCACGTCGCGTGCGCGGGCGTAGGCGACGACCTCCTCGACCAGGGTGGTCTTGCCGACCCCGGCGTCCCCGTCGATGACGAGCGCCGACCCGTGGGCGGCGATGCCCTCGACCATCAGACGGAGCCGCGCGAGCTCCGATCCCCGACCGACGACGAGCGCGTCCCGCTTCACGCGTCGAGTATCGCACCCTCGCGCAGACACTCCTCGACCCGGTGACGGGCCCGGATGAAATCGATCGCGGCGGCCGCGGCGCTGCCGGGGGCGCCGAAGAAGGAGGTCAGGAAGTGGTCGCCTCCGTGCACCTCCAGGGTCTGCCAGCGGAAGGCGATGAAGCCGAAGGGGTCGACGCGCACCGGCGACGAGCCCTCGCGGAGCGGATACGCCTCCTGGCTCGCCCAGACGCGGCGGAACACCCGCGAGCGGCCTCCGAGCGAGGCGACCAGGACCCGCAGACGCGGGTCCGCCGGGTCGGAGTGGAAGCGGAAGGCGGCCGTCATCACGGCGATCGTGCGGTCCCAGTCCTCGTGCCGCTCGGCGTCGGTCTCGAGCGCCGCGGCGTCGATGACGGCCTCGATCATGTTGGTCCCCTGCTCGCAGGCCAGGGGGAGGAACAGGCGGCCGAGCTCGTTCACGGCGACGAGGTCCAGGTAGCGGTCGACCACGTAGGCGGGCGTCGTGGTCCAGGACGAGACCATGCTCGTCAGGCTGCCGACCTGCGCCGGGGTCGGCCCGGCCTGCGCCCAGATCGGTGAGCGGCGCGGCGCGGCGTGCCCGCCGAGCCGGAAGAGGTAGTCCCGCCCGTCCGCGTCGAGACGGAACGCGCGGGCCAGAGCGTCCAGGACCTGCGCCGAGGGGCGGCGGTCCTTGCCCTGCTCGAGCCGCAGGTAGTAGTCCGGGCTGATCCCCGCGAGCACGGCGACCTCCTGGCGGCGCAGCCCGCTGACGCGGCGCCTGCCGTCGGCGCCCAGGCCGACCTCGTCGGGGCGCAGCCGGTCGCGGTGCCCCCGGAGGTAGGCGCCGAGCCGTGCGGTGTCCGTGTCCACGATCCCGCCCTTCTCTCCCTTCGAGGCTAGGGAGGAGGCGGGCCCGACTCCACGCGACGCCGACCTAGATCCGCGGAGGGAGTACCTAGATCGGCGGGGCGTGCTTCCGGGTGGGTGCGGTGCGCGGCGGGGTGCGGAGGAGCGCACCGGCACTCGGCGCACCCCTCCGCGGTCAGGCGACTCCGCGGTCAGCTCAGCTCCGCCGCGGCGTCGGCGATGACCCGCGCGACCTCCTCCGGGTGCGAGCGCATCACCAGGTGCGGCGCGTCGAGCTCGACGACCGAGCGCACGCCCGCCCGCCGGTAGCCGAACCGCTCGACGTCCGGGTTGATCGTCCGGTCCGCGGCCGCGACGACGCCCCAGCTCGGCCGGGTCCGCCAGGCGGCGACGGGAGCGGCCTCGCCGAACGCCAGAGCGGCGAGCGGGCGCTGGCCGACCGCGAGCACGGCCGCCTCGGCCGGATCGATCCCGGCCGCGAACACCTCCGGGAACGCCGACACCGCGACCGACACGTCCGTGCCCGGCTCCGCTCCGTCGATCGGGAACGGGGTGTAGACGAGGTTCGCCGGGAGGTCGGAGTCGGGGAAGGCGCCCTGCAGCTGCCCGAGGCTCTCCCCCTCCTCGATTGCGTAGGCCGCGAGGTAGACGAGGCCGACCACGTTCTCGGCGACCCCCGCCACCGTGATCACGGCGCCGCCGTAGGAGTGGCCCGCCAGCAGGACCGGCCCGTCGCGCTGCTCCACGAAGGAGCGGAGGTACTCCGCGTCGCCCAGCAGGCTGCGGTTCGGCACGGCCGGGACGCGCACGGCGTGGCCGGCGTCGAGCAGGATCCGCGTGACCGGGGCGAAGCTCGCGGCGTCGGCGAACGCTCCGTGGACGAGGACGATGGTGGGTGCGGTCATGGGGCTGTCCTTCCGGTCGGGCTGCGGTCCGGCAGCCGGCTGCGCAGCCGATCCGGACCCGGGCCGAACCTAGGACGGCGGACGGCGCGCGTCGTGACCCCGCGACTCCCCTGCCGACCGGGCGGCCGCCTGTCGCCCGCCCGAGGACACGCTCCAGCGCTCGTCCCGCCCGCTCACGGCGGGCCCCGACCGCTGCAGCGTCCGCGTCCTGGCCCCGGCGGGGTCACCCTTCGACGGCTGGACCGCCCGGGATCGCGGCGAGGCGGGTCCGCTCGCGGCCTCTCCGGCCGGATCGCCGGCGACAGCGGCGGATCGGCACGCGGACTCCTGTGGCCCGAAGCCCGGGCCGCGGCGCGTCAGCTCGCGAACTCCTCCGGCCAGCCCAGCGCGGCCAGCGACCGGCGCACGCGCTCGATGTCCTCCTCCGAGGGCAGCTCCGAGGTCACTCCGGCGATCGCGGTGCCGACGTCCGCGCGGGAGGCGGGCGCGTCGGCGGCGAGACCGGCGGCCACCTCGGCCACCTCCTCGTCGCTCAGACGGCGGCGGAGGAGCGCCAGCAGCGGCACGAAGTCCTGCTCGGGCAGCCCGGCCGGATAGCCGGCGCGCAGCCAGCGGACGATGCGCGCGACCAGGCCCTCGCGGGTGTCCGGCTCGGCCAGCGACTCCGGGCCCGCCAGCGGCCAGCCCGCGCTCGCGAGCCGCGAGGAGACGCGGGCGACGTCCTCGGGCATCGCCGGTCCGAGCAGCAGCTGCTCGATCCGCTCGCGGACCACGGCCCGTGAGACGACCGTCTCGGCCCGCTCCGACTCCGACAGGAGCCGCGCGACGACCTGCTCGACCTCGTCCGTCGTGAGGCTGCGGCGCAGCAGGCCCAGCAGCGGCAGGTAGTCCTGCTCCGGCACGCCCGACGGGTAGCCCGCGCGCAGCCAGCCGACCACGCGGGCGACGATCCCCTCCCGCGCCGCGATCGGATCGGTCGAGGCCATGCTCAGCCCTTGGGCACGAAGGTCGGGATGACGTGCTCGAAGCTCACCGACTGGCCGAGGCCCGTCGCGATGATGACGCTCAGGCCGATCACCACGGAGCCGACGACGAGGGCGAAGCAGAGCACGCCGATCCCGCGCAGCACCGGGGCGGGCATACCGCTCCGGACCGCGGGGGCGTCCGACCCGCCCGAGGCGGGAGCACCGGCGGCGACGGCGAAGGAGCGGACGCCGACGGCGAAGAGCACGGGCAGGCCTGCTCCGAGGAGCACGGCGACGAGGGCCACCTGGCCGGCGGCGGAGAGGAAGAGGGAGAGCACGGTGCGGATCCTTTCGCTCAGACGCCGGCGGTCTCGGGCGCGGGGCGTGCCGCCGCGTCCTGCCACTCGTCGTTGACGTTGTGCGCGCCGATGCTGTCGCGGCGCGAGCGGATGTAGATGAGGGAGGCGACGGCGACGAGGATCGCGGCCATCAGGAGGCCGCCGGCCGCGCCTCCGACGAGGTGGCCGATCCACCACATCACGGCGCCGACGAGGGCGGCGGCCGGGAGCGTGATGACCCAGGCGATCACCATGCGCAGCGCCACGCGCCAGCGCACCTGCGCGCCGGGGCGGCCGACTCCGGAGCCGAGGATCGAGCCGGTCGCGACGTGGGTGGTCGAGAGGGCGAAGCCGAGGTGGCTGGAGGCGAGGATGACCGCGGCGGAGGCGCTCTCGGCGGCCATGCCCTGCGGGGTGTCGATCTCGACGAGGCCCTTGCCGACGGTGCGGATGATCCGCCAGCCGCCGATGTAGGTGCCGAGCGAGATGGCCAGCGCGCAGCTGAGCTTGACCCAGAAGGGGACCGACTCGGTGTCGCTCCAGCCGCCGGCCGCGATCAGCGCGAGCGTGATCACTCCCATGGTCTTCTGCGCGTCGTTGGTGCCGTGCGCGAGCGAGACGAGGGAGGCGCTGCCGATCTGACCGAAGCGGAAGCCGCGGTGGAGGCTCTTCTCGGCGAGGTTGCCGATCACCCGGAAGACGAGCCAGGTGCCGATCGCCGCGACCGCTCCGGCGAGCACGGGCGACATCAGCGCCGGGAGGATCACCTTGCCGACGACGCCGTCGAGCTTCGTGCCGTCGCCGGCCCAGTTCACGCCGTTGAGGCCGAGGCCCGCGAGAGCGGAGCCGATCAGGCCGCCGAAGAGGGCGTGCGACGAGCTCGAGGGCAGGCCGAGCAGCCAGGTCAGCAGGTTCCAGACGATGCCGCCGATGAGGCCGGCCAGCACGATCAGCAGCAGAGCGGATCCGCCGTCCTCGAGCAGCGCCGGATCGGGTGCGCCCGAGGAGTCCTGGATCTTCACGACCGCGTTGGTGACGGTCAGCGCCACCTCGATGCTGAGGAACGCACCGACGAGGTTCAGCGACGCCGAGAGGGCGACGGCGGTGCGGGGCTTCAGGGCACCGGTCGCGATGGACGTGGCCATCGCGTTCGCCGTGTCATGGAAGCCGTTGGTGAAGTCGAAGGCGAGGGCCGTGACGACGACGAGCGCGAGCAGGATGAAGGGATCCACGCAGACATGATGCTCCCACGGCGGTAGGCGTTCCGGCGTGGTCGCGAGGCTTCATCTGCTGTTCACCTCGCGGGGCACGCCCGCCCGAGTAGTCTGTGCAGATTCTCAGGCGGGCGGCGCCTCTGCGGGTGCGATCCACCTGAGCCCGCACTGGCGTGCGGCGCTCAGACGAGCGCGGTCAGGAGGCCGAGCGCGGCAGCGGCGGGGTGAGGTCCGGGGTGTGCGCGGGGTCGGAGTCGGGGGCCGGCTCCTGCTGGGCGGCGGGCTCGGCCGCGGCGCCGGCGTCCTCGGCGGACTCCTGATCCTCGGCGGGCTCCTGCGAGCCGGGCAGCGGCGGGGTGAGGTCGAGGGCGCCGACCGCCGGCTCGGCGGCGTGCTTCGGCGTGGTCGGGCGGTTCTCGGTCGCGGCCGCCTTCTTCGCCGCCTTCTCCTGGGTGCGCTTGAGCTTCTCGGTCTGCTCGGCCAGCTTGCGGGCCTTCTTGCGCAGCTTCTTGCTGGAGTCGCGGACCGCCTCGTGCGCCGCGCGCACCGACTTCTCGGCCTTCTTCAGCGCCTTCTTCGCGCGCTTCTGCGCCGCCTTGTCGCGTGCGTCCCTGTCCTTGCCGGTCCCGGCCATGTCCGCTCCTCCGCTCGTCGACCGCTCCGGCCGACTCCCCCACGCTACCGAGCGGCACCCGCCCCGCGAACCCGCTGGCGAGCGCGCCCGGGCCGCGCTAGGCGCGCGGGCGGCGGCCGTTCTGCGCCCGTGCCGTCCCGCCTCCCCTTCCCCCTGGTCGCCGCCTCTCCTCCTTTCTCCTCGGCTCTCGCTTCAGCCCTGCGGTGCCGTTCGCGGCTGGGAGTCGCGGGCGAGTCGACCCCGCGACGGGCGCGGGTTCGGCAGGCTGGGGGCATGGTCTTCCAGCACGATCCCGGCGGCTACCAGGGCCGCGCCGGCCTCCGGCGTCCCGTGCGCGGGCCCAGGCGCGACAAGTGGATGTGGTGGCGCCTGGGCTCCGGAGTCGCGGCGACGGTCGCCGGTGTGATCGCCCTGCTGGTCTTCACCGCCGACCGCTGAGCACGCCCACCGGCGACCCGGCGCACCCCCGCCGCTCCGGATCGAGAGCCGATCGATGCGCTCAACCGCTTGACTCCGGAGGTTTCTCTCAGGTCGGATCCGGCGGAACGCGGGTAGTTTGGAGGGTCGCATCGGCTCAGCCGTGCGATCAGCCCCACTGCCCCACCCGGCGCTCGCCTCCCCCCTCGAGCGTCGGCAGACCTGGAACCTCCTCTGCATGCACCGTTCGTCACGCGCCTCGACTCCCACCCCCGCAGGAGCCGAGACCGGCAGTCCGTCCGCCCTCCCGACCCGTCGCTCGCTCCGTGAGCAGGAGTCCCGCAGCCGCCGCCCCTCGCGCGGCCCGTCGCGCCCCCGAGTCTCCGCAGTCGCCGCGATGACCCTCGTGGCCGGCATCGCGATCACCTCGACGATGCCCGCGTTCGCCGTGGGCGGCACCGCCGACTCCGAGCTGACCCGCGACACGGCCACCGCCGTCGCCGCGGCCCGCCCGCAGAGCTTCGTGGCGGCCGGAGTCGTGCAGCAGAGCGTCACCCGCGACGCCTTCGCCGCCGAGGCCAAGCCCGAGGTCCTCGTGCCCACCGCGTCCCTCGACGCGATCACCGCCACCTCCGGCGAGTCGACCGCGGCCGCCGCGGGAGCGTCCGGAGCGTGGGTCGTCCCGATCTCCGGCCACATCAGCAGCAGCTACGGCCCCCGCCCCGACGCGCCGGTCGCCGGCGTGAACCTGTTCCACAAGGGCACCGATCTCGCCGGCGCCTGCGGCACGCCCGTCCTCGCGGCCTCCAGCGGCACCGTCGAGGAGGCGTCGTACCAGGGCAGCTACGGCAACTGGATCCTGCTCGACAACGGCGGCGGCATCGAGACCGGCTACGCCCACAACAGCGAGCTGATGGTGTCGGTCGGCGAGACCGTCACCGTCGGCCAGGTCATCGCGCTGCGCGGCTCGACCGGCGCCTCGACCGGCTGCCACCTGCACTTCGAGACGCGGGTCGACGGCGAGGCGGTCGACGCCGTGCCGTTCATGGCCGAGCTCGGCGTCCCGATCGGCTGACGCCCCGGGCGACTCGAGAACCCGGACGTCGCGGTGGCCGCTCTCGACCACCGCGACTTCTGTGTTCTCGTGAGCGCGCAGGCCGGCGTCAGGGCCCGGGGACCGTCCGCGCCCCGGTCGAGACGGCGGCCGACCAGTGCGCGTCGTCCGGCACCGTCGTCACCCTGATCTCGGCGTCCTGCTCGACGGCGATCTGCATGGTGCCCGTGTTGCCGCCTCCCGTGCCGGTGCGGGTCGTGCTCGGGCTGTAGACGCACGACGATCCGCTCGTCATCAGGCCGACGACCTCGATCGTCACCTCGGCGTCCACGGTGTCGCAGGCGACCGAGACGGTGATGTGCAGCGGATCGCCGCTGAGGTTCACGGTCTGCGGATCGACGGGGCCGACCTGGTCGGTCCACCGCACGGCGGCGGTCGCGCCCTCGGGCAGCGTCACGGGCCCGAGCGGAGCCTCGGTGGGCGTCGCGGTCGGAGCGGCGGTCGTCGGAGCAGCGGTGCCGGGAACGGCGGGTGTCGCCTCCTCCGCCTGGTCGGCGCCGCTCGTGCAGCCGCTCAGAGCGAGCGCCGCGAGCAGTGCCGAGGCGCCCAGCGCGGTCGCGCGCCGTCCCGCCCGGAGCCCCGTCGCCCGGCGCGGAGCGGTCGTTCTCGTGGTGTCCATGGTGGTTCCCCCTGTCCACTGGCGTCCCTCCGGTCTACCCGAGCCCGCGCGGCCGCGGACCGCACTCTGCGGCGGTTGCCAGGGTCGGGAGCCGTGCTGCGGATCGATGGGGAGCTCCTCCGTACCGGCGCGGCGGCCCTTCGATCCGCTCGGGTGCCGCGGATGATCGGCACCGGGCGGATCCGACGCCCGCCGCTCCCGGCGCACCCCGCCGAGCCGCCCCTCTGCACCCGGAAGGCACCGCCATGATCGCCTCGAACACCTACCCCTTCGCCGGACGCACCGTCCTGGTCACCGGAGCCGGCTCCGGCATCGGCCGCTCCATCGCACGCGCCTTCCTCGAGCAGGGCGCGAGCGTCGCGGTCGCCGGGCGCACCCCCGCCACGCTCGAGGAGACCGTCGCCGGCTTCCCGGCCGAGCGCGTCCTGGTCGTCCCCACCGACGTCTCGGTCCGAGCCGAGGTCGACGCGCTCGTCGAGGGCACCGTCGCGAGGTTCGGCGGGATCGACGTCCTCGTGAACAACGCGGCCGGCCACCTCGGCGGCCCGATCGAGGAGGTGGAGGACGACTCCTGGCGCTCGCTCTTCGCGACGAACGTCGACGCCCTCTTCTACGCGGTGAAGGCGGCGCTCCCGCACCTCAAGGCGAGCCGCGGCAACATCGTCGTCGTCTCCTCCGTGTCGGGCATCCGCGGCGACTGGGGCCAGGCCGCCTACAACGCGACCAAGGGCGCGATCACGACCTTCGTGCAGTCGCTGGCCCTCGACTTCGGCGCGCACGGGGTGCGGGTCAACGCCGTCGCCCCCGCCTTCACGCAGACGCCGCTGACCGAGTCGATGGCCTCGACCCCCGAGGAGCTCGCGCCCTTCATCGACCGCATCGCCCTCGGACGCCCCGGGCAGCCGGACGACATCGCCCCGCCGGTGCTGTTCCTCGCCAGCGCGGACGCGTCGTACATCACCGGCGCGATCCTCGCCGTTGACGGCGGGACGAGCGCCTCGACGGGGCAGCCGCACCTGTAGGCGGGCATGCGGCGGATCGGGGTCGGGGGGGCGGGGGCGGGGGCTCTGCCCAGAACCCGAGTGCTCGCGTCGGATCCTGCGGCCCCGCTCGTGAGGGTCCACCGGGCTCGACTGCGGGCGCCCGCAGCCCGGATCACTCCATCCCTGACCGCGCACTCAGACTCAACCGACACCTGTGGCGTATCGTGGAGTCAATTGCATGCAGACGCATGGATACGGACTCGCCGACCGCACGGCCTCCGAGCCCATCCCTCTTCGAGCAGGAGTCGTCATGACCACCACCAGCACCCGATTCACCGACCGCGTCGTCCTCATCACCGGAGGTGGATCCGGCCTGGGCCGCGCTGCCGCCGTCCGCCTCGCCCAGGAGGGCGCGAAGCTCGCCCTCGTCGACATCTCGGAGCAGGGCCTCGCCGCCACGGTCGACGTCCTGCCCGAGGGCACCGAGTCGATCACCGTCCTCGCCGACGTGTCGAAGGAGGCGGACGTCGACGCCTACGTCGCGCGCACCCTCGAGGCGTTCGGCCGCATCGACGGCTTCTTCAACAACGCCGGCATCGAGGGCCGCCAGAACCTCACCGAGGACTTCACGGCCGACGAGTTCGACAAGGTCGTCGCGATCAACCTCCGCGGCGTGTTCCTCGGCCTGGAGAAGGTGCTGAAGGTGATGCGCGAGCAGGGCTCGGGCATGGTCGTCAACACCGCGAGCGTCGGCGGCATCACCGCGATCGGCAACCAGTCCGGCTACGCGGCCGCCAAGCACGGCGTCGTCGGCCTCACCCGCAACTCCGCGATCGAGTACGGCGAGTTCGGCATCCGCATCAACGCGATCGCGCCCGGGGCCATCTGGACCCCGATGGTCGAGAACTCGATGAAGCAGCTCGACCCGCAGAACCCGCGCAAGGCGGCCGAGGAGTTCATCCAGGTCAACCCGACCAAGCGCTACGGCGAGGCCGACGAGATCGCCTCGGTCGTCGCGTTCCTCCTCTCCGACGACGCCTCCTACGTGAACGCGACCGTCCTCCCGATCGACGGCGGTCAGTCCATCAAGTACTGAGGTCCCGCGGAGGGAGCGGAGGGAGCGCCTGCTGCGGCGGCGAGCCCTCCGCCCTCCCGCTGACGCCGTGTCGTTCGTGGGACGGACTCGGCCGCCCCTCCACAGGTGCTCCCTCCGACGCGCGTCCCCACCGGGCCTCCGTCGCGCAGCACCCGGCACCGCGGCGGGAGCAGAATGGGGTCGGTCCCGCCAGCGGCCGGACCTCGACCGCTACGGAGACATGCATGAACCCCACCGGGAGCTTCCGCGCCGCCCGCGACACCCTCCTGCAGCACCGCACCGATGCGGTCGCCGCGAACGAGGCCTTCCAGTGGCCGGACGTCGGGCCCCGCTTCAATTGGGCGGTGGACTGGTTCGACGCGATCGCCATCGGCAACGAGCGCCCCGCCCTCTGGATCGTGGAGGAGGACGGCTCCGAGGAGACGTACTCCTTCGACCGGATGCGCTGGCGCTCCGACGAGGTCGCCGCCTGGCTCCACTCGGTCGGCGTCGAGCAGGGCGATCACGTGATGCTCATGCTCGGCAACCGCCTCGAGCTGTGGGAGTCGATGCTCGCGATCATGAAGCTCGGCGCGGTCATCCTCCCCACGACGACCCTGCTCTCACCCGCCGACCTGGCCGACCGCCTCGAGCGCGGCGAGGTCGCGCACGTCATCGCGGACGCCTCCGAGACCGCCAAGTTCGACGAGATGGAGGGCGGCTTCGGCCGTATCGCGGTCGGCGGCGCCGTCGAGGGCTGGCTCGACTACGCCGACTCGCTCGAGCCCTTCGGCATCAGCCCGACCGTGGTCGTCCAGAGCTCCGATCCGTGCCTGATCTACTTCACCTCCGGCACCACCTCGAAGCCCAAGATGGTCGTGCACACGCACGAGTCGTACCCCGTGGGGCACATCAGCACGATGTACTGGCTCGGCGTGCAGCCGGGCGACGTGCACATGGCGATCAGCTCGCCGGGCTGGGGCAAGCACGCGTGGAGCTGCTTCTTCGCGCCGTGGAACGCCGAGGCGACGGTGTTCGTCTACAACTACAGCCGCTTCTCCCCCACCGCTCTGCACCAGCAGCTCGACCGGGCCGAGGTCACCACGTTCTGCGCGCCGCCGACCGTGTGGCGGATGCTGATCCAGTCGGCGCTGGGAGCGAAGCCGCGCGCGCTGACCGAGATCCTCTCGGCGGGCGAGCCACTCAACCCCGAGGTCATCGCGACCGTCGAGCGGGAGTGGGGACTCACCATCCGCGACGGCTACGGCCAGACCGAGACCACCGCGATCATCGCGAACCCGCCCGGCGCCCCCGTGGTCCCCGGAGCGATGGGCCGCGCGCTGCCCGGCGTCGCCATCGCCCTCGTCGATCCGCTGACCGGCGAGCCCGCCTCCACCGGTGAGATCTGCCTCGACCTGTCCGTCGAACCCGTCAACCTGATGTCCGGCTACCTCGGCGACGAGGACCGCACCGAGCGCGCCCGCGCGGACGGCTACTTCCACACCGGCGACGTGGCGGTCCGCGCGGTCGACGGCACGATCACCTTCGTCGGCCGCACCGACGACATCTTCAAGTCCTCCGACTTCAAGATCTCGCCGTTCGAGGTCGAGAGCGTGCTGCTGCAGCACCCCGCCGTCGCCGAGTCCGCGGTGGTGCCGGCTCCGGACGAGGTGCGCCACAGCGTGGTGAAGGCGTACGTCACCCTCGCCGACGGCTGGGAGCCGACCGCCGAGACGGCGAGCGCGATCTTCGCCCACACCCGCGAGCTGCTCTCCTCCTTCGAGCGGGTGCGGCGCCTCGAGTTCCACCCCCTGCCCAAGACGATCTCGGGCAAGATCCGCCGCGTCGAGCTGCGCGAGCGCGAGGAGGAGGCGTTCCGCCGCGCCGAGGAGATCCCCACGGAGTGGCGCGCCGACCGCCTCTAGGCGCGGGGGCCCTCGTCCGCCGGGACACCGCCGAGACCGCCGCGGCACCGCTGAGACGGCGGCGTCCCGGCGGGGCGGTGGTGTCTCGAGGGGATGCGGTGGGCCGGGACGTCGGCCGCCGGTGACCAGCGAGAGCGGGTGCCGTCAGCACGGAACCAGCGCGGCGTCGGCGGCGTCCGGATCACAGGTCGGCGCTCAGCTCGGCGTCAGCGTGGGCAGTCGGCGATCAGCTCGCCGTGGTCGCGGACGCCGGGGGCGCTGCGGCGGAGCGAGTGGGTCACCTCGAGGCCGGCCTGCTCGACGAGGGCGCGCATCTCGGCGAGCGGGCGAAACCACGCCGGTGCGACTGCGTGCGCGAACGCCTCCGTGCGCGGCCCTTCGAAGAAGCCGATCAGCAGGCTTCCGCCCGGTCGGAGGTGCGCGGCGAGCGCCGCGACCGCGCCGGACAGCTCCGCCGGCGGCAGGTGGATGAGCGAGTACCACGCGAGAACGCCCCCGAGGCCGTCGACGTCGAGCTCGAGCGCCGAGCCGAGCCGGAACGGGACGTCCGGGAACCGCGCCCGCGCCAGAGCGACGAACTCCGGCACCGGATCGACGCCGATCGCGGCGGCTCCGCGGCGCTGGAGGAACTCCGTCCAGTGCCCGGGCCCGCAGCCCACGTCGGCGACCGTGCCCTCCAGCCCGTCGGCCCACGACCCGATCAGCTCGCGATCGGCCGCGGGCCCCGCGTCGACCGATCCGAGCAGCGCCGCGTACTCCTCCGCCCGCGCGCCGTACGCGTCCCGCACCTCGTCCATCCGGTGAGCGTAGGCCGTCTCGAAACGGCGCGCAGCGGGCACGCGGAGGCGCGTGGCACGTTCCGCGGTGCCGTTGGCACAGCTCGGCGGCACGGTCCACTGGCGCGTTCTGACGTTCTGGCGCGCCTGCCTCGTGAGCGTTCGCGCCCGGCCTCCCGAGGCGCTCGGCGAGGACGGATCATCGAGGTGCCGTGCCCCGTCCCCGCCCCGAAGGAGACCCGATGACCCCTGCCGACGCCGCCCCCGCCCTGCCCGCCGCCGCCCTCGTCTTCCCCCTGCTCGTCGGCGTCGCGCTACTCGCCTCGGGCGCGACCGCCCTGCTCCGCACCATCGGTCCTCGTGGCGTCCGGAGGCGCCTCGAGGAGTCCCGCGCCCGCGCCGCGGCCCTCGGCGGAGGCCCGGGCGCGCGCGGATGCAGCGCTCCCGGCGTCCTCCCGGCCTGCCTGCGGGTCGTCGTCGGCGCCCTCCTCCTGCTGGCCGCCGGCCCGGCCTACACCGCGGCCGCCCTCGTCGCCGCAGCCCTCTGCGCACTCGCCCTCGCGCACGCCGTCCGCCGCTTCGCCCAGGACTCGGAGGGCGACCCGCCCACCCCGGCCGCGGTCGCCGCCACGGCCGCGCTGCTCGCCTTCGCCACCGTCGCCGCGGCCCAGGGGATCCTCGGATTCACGGGCGTCCCGGCGCGCCTCCGGGAGTTCGACCAGCAGGACCTGAGCTGGGCGGCCGCCCTCGTCGGAGTGGTCGCCGCGTGCGGCCTCCTGCAGCTGGCGGGACGCGCAGCGGAACCGGTGGCCGCACCGGCGGCGGGCGTCAGGCGGCGCGGCTGATGCTCGGAGCTCCGACGCTCGATGCGCCTCCGCACCTCGTCCTCGACGGCAGCGCGGTGCGGCTCGCGCCCGCGTGCGGCTCCGTCGCCGTGATCACCTTCTGGATGCAGTTCCACAACTCCGGCACCTCCGCCCTGCACGACCTCGCCCTGTTCTGCGGCTCCTTCACCGACGGCTCGGGCGTCGAGCTCGACTACGACGAGGCCCCGGTCACCGTCGTCGGCCGGCCCGAGCGGGTCGCCCCAGGCGCGGGATTCGTGGCCGTCGCGCACTACACGATCGCGCCGCTGCGGGCACCGCGGACGCTCCGCCACTCCATCGTGCTGCGGGGCCGCACGAGCGACGACCGGCCGTTCACCGACGTCGCCGCGCTCGAGGTCCACGTCGATCCGAGGCGCACTCCCGAGGTCAGGTTCCGTCCCCCGATGGCGGGATCCGACACCTTGCGGTGGAGGTGAGCGACGATTCGATCGCATGAAGACTTCTCACCACCGGGCCGGATCGGCCAGGGTAGAGGGATCGCGTCGTACGGAGGACGCGCCAGAGGAAAGGACTCCGCCGTGAGGGGAATCGCAGAAGGCAGCCGACCGATCGTCGATCGCGGGGTGTCCCGCCGGGACACCGCGGCGGCCGCGTGGCTGGCCCAGAGCGGCGTCGACGTCCGCGCGAACGGCGCGTTCCGCATCGTGGCCGACACCCTCTGCAGCGACGGCGTCGACGTGCTCCGGATCTGGCACTCGCCGGCCCGCCTGCACCGCACTTCCGCCATCGGCCCGGGCGTCCGCCTGATCATCCCGCTCGAGGGCGCGATCGTGATCCAGCCGGACGATCCGGCGGCGCTCGAGGTCCGCGTCGCGCCGGGTGCCATCGCCTTCCTCCACTGCGACTCCCCGTTCACGATCGTGACCGACACCCCGAGCGCCCGCACCGAGATCGCCCTCGACCGCCCGCTGCTGGGCCTGGTCGACTCGGCCGACCGTGGCGCCGTCGTCACCGAGGCCGACGCGGCCAGCCGCGGCATCCTGCTCTCGACCGTCAACGCGACCTTCGGCTCCACCCTCGACGCCGACTCCCCCGCCTTCCCTCTGGTGCGGGCCGCCGTCGAGCAGCTGGCGGGCGCTGTGCTGGCGACCTCGCTGCCGCGCGAGAGCAGCGAGGACGTCTACACGCGCGCCCTCGCCCTGATCGCCGCGATGTCCACCGACCCCCGCCTCTCGGTCCAGGAGATCTGCGAGCGCCTCGGCGTCCCGAAGCGGACGCTGCAGCGCACCTTCGCGCGGAACGGCACCACCGTGTTCGACGAGATCCGCCGCGCACGCCTCACGACCGCGCGCGCCCTCCTCGGCGGGAGCGACTCCCCGCCCTCGCCCGAGCACGTGCTGAGCAGCTACGTCCGCTCGCAGCGCCTGCGCCGCGACCTGCTCCACCTCGAGACGGTGCCCGCCTCGAAGCTGGGCTGACCCCGGGGCCGCAGCGCTCTCCGCGTCGACAGCCCCGTGGGCTAGGGAGGCCACCGCGCGGGCGCACGCCTCCCATCCGGACGCTCCGGCTCGGTCGCACCGTCTCCGCAGCCGCCCCGCGCTCAGCCCGGGTACGGCACCGCCGCCGCCGGCCACCCCGAGGCCGCGAGCTCCGCGCGCAGACGATGGTGGTGCTGCACCGCGCCGAGGGAGTCGGTGCGGAAGGCGATGGCGAGGGCCGCGTCGGCCCAGTAGGCGTCCCAGCCGGAGTAGCGCTCGAAGACGCGGTCGCCGACCGCGGCCAGCAGCTCCCAGGCCCGCGCCGCCGGGAGGTAGCCGGCGACGTAGGCGTAGCGGATCGCGCAGATCGTGCGCTCGGCGTCGCCCGCGAGCAGGAGCAGCGGCGGACGCCCGTCGACCGCCTGGGCGAGCTCGAGGAGGTGGAACTCGCTGCCGCCCGTGAGCGCGGCGACTCGGGAGCGCATCCGCTCGGCGTCGGCGGAGGCCGAGACCTCGGCGAAACGGGTCGAGAGCGGCCCGCGGGTGAGCACGTCGGCGACCAGCAGCTCGACGTCGTCGGCCGAGGCGATGCGGAAGTCGCGGTCGAGCGCGACCCGGTGCTCGACGAGCGGATGCAGCGGCAGCTGCTGCCAGGGCGCCCCCTTCGCTCCGTCGGCGTAGCGGCGCCGCAGCTCCTCCGGGAGCTCGGCCCACGAGGGCTGGAACGCGAGGGAGGAGTTCCAGCCGGCGAACGAGAAGTCGCTGACCGCGTCGAGCGCGAGCAGCTGCTGCTGGCGGAGGGACGGGGTCGGCGAGTCGGCCGCGCCGAGGTAGGCGAGCTGCTCGCGGCGCGGCGCGCGCGCATCCCACTGCTGGAAGCCGACCGTGGCGGCGAGCAGCCCGAAGGCCAGAGCGAACGCGAACGCCGTGAACGCGACGACGCTCTCGCCGCCGCCGAGCGCGAGCCCCCACGCGAAGCCGACCAGGCCCACCGGAGCCGCGAAGGCGGTCACCAGGAGCGCGCGGCGTCCGGCGCCCTGACCGCGCCGGTGCGCATCGGCCGCCCGCGCGTAGCGCAGCCGGGGTCGGACGGGGAACTCGACGTCTCCGGGATGGTTCTGCAGCGGCACGGTCGCAGCCTAGGGGCGCGGGTCGCGCCGATGTGTGCTTGCCTGGTCGCATGACTCTCGCCGAAGCACTCCTCGAGCGGGCCGACCTGCAGAAGCGGATCGAGGCCCTCCAGTCGCGGATCGTCGCGAACGCCTCCTACCAGGAGGGGGAGGAGCCGACCGAGGACCCGGCCGAGCTGCTCGCCGACTGCACGCGCGCACTGGGCGAGCTCGAGCGGCTGGTCACGGCGATCAACCTCACCAACGCGACGGCCACCACTCCCACCGGAGAGGTGCTGACCGCGGCGCTCGCCCGGCGCGAGGCCCTGCGCGCCCGGCACAGCCTCCTGACCCGCGCGGCCGACGCGGCCGCCGGCGAGCGCGGCTACCGCCAGCTCCGGAGCGAGCTGCGCCGCCTGCCCGCGCTGCCGGTGCGGGAGCTGCGCGAGCAGGCCGACGCCGTGGCGCGCGAGCTGCGCGGGCTCGACGCCGACGTCCAGAGGACGAACTGGGGGGTCGAGCTGCAGAGCTGACACGAGACGCGGTGAGTCGGTAGGCGCATCGGAGCGAGCACGCACCGTCGGGCCGGCGGTTCATCCGGCCCTCTGTCACGCGGTGGGCAGCGTCCCGGCTCCGGCCGTCACTCACAGCCCAGCACCGAGGACCGGTGACCGCGCAGACAGGACACCTCATCACCATGTGCTGGCCGGTGCGCCGAGGGCGGGTTCGGGGACCTCACCGCGTCTCGGGCGTGCGCGGACGCACGTAGGGTCGGGGCGGGATCTGCTCGAACGCGCACGTGGACGCAGGCCGGACTCGGGGCTGCGGCTTCTCGAACGGGCGCGCGGACGCCTGCCGGGTCCGGGCCGGCGTCCGGCCGCCCCGCCCGGCCGCGCCCGCCCTCCCCGCCGCTCAGTACTCGATGCGCCCGCGCCGGTCGTGGAACTCGCCCGTCGGCCCGTCGGAGCCGAGCAGGGCGAGCGCGACGGTCGCGTCCGTGCCCTCGGTGACGGTCTGGTGCCCGCCGTGTCCGTTGAAGTCGGTCGCGGTGTATCCGGGGTCGCTCGCGTTGATCCGCATCGCCGGCAGGTTCTTCGCGTACTGCACGGTGAGCGCGACGACCGCCGCCTTCGACGCCGCGTAGGGGATCGCGGTGACGGGGAACTCGTCGTGGCCCTCGGTGCTCAGCCAGCGCGGCCAGCCGACTCCGGACGCCACGTTCACGACGACCGGGGCCGCGGAGGCCCGCAGCAGCGGGAGCGCGGCCTGCGTGACGCGCAGGATTCCGATGACGTTCGTCTCGAGGACGCCCGCCATCGCCTCCGGGGTGAGGTCGTCGACGCCGAACGATGTGCCGAGCACGCCGGCGTTGTTGACGAGCACGTCGAGCCCGGGCAGGGAGGCGATCGCGGAGTCGACGCTCGCCTGATCGGTGACGTCGAGGCGGACGGGGCGGGCGCCGAGCGCGCGGGCGGCGTCGCCGTCGGCGGTGTCGCGCATGCCGGCGTAGACGGTGTGGCCCGCCTCGAGGAGTCGGCGGGCGGTCTCGAGGCCGAGGGAGCGGTTCGCTCCGGTGATGAGTGTCGTGGTCATGCTCCCATCCTGCGCGGGTGGTCGGGCCTCGACCACGCCGCGCTCGACGGGGGGACCGGCAGTACCTGGCTCGGCGACGGCGGGCGGAGGAGGATGGGCGGCATGGAGGAGTTCGCCACGGTGCTGCGCTCGTGGCGCGACCGCATCCGTCCCGCCGACGTCGGCCTGCCCGCGGGCTCGGGCCGCCGCGCCACGGGCCTGCGCCGCGAGGAGCTGGCGGCGCTCTCGGGCGTGAGCGTCGACTACCTCGTGCGGCTCGAGCAGGGACGCGCACGGAACCCGTCGCCGTCGATGCTCCGCTCTCTCGCGGTGGCGCTCCGGCTCACGGACAGCGAGCGCGACCACCTCTACCGGGTCGCCGGTGCCGCCGTCCCCTCGCCGGGCGTCGTGCCGCAGCACGTGAGCCCGGGCGTGCAGCGGATCGTCGACCGCCTGGGCGACGTGCCGCTCGCGGCGTTCACGGCGGCCCACGACATCCTGCTGTGGAACCCGCTCTGGGCCGCCCTCAACGGCGACCCCTCGGTGTACACCGGGCTGGAACGGAACCTCGTCTGGCGGCACTTCACCTCCGGCCACGCCGGCACCGAGTTCGACGCGCAGCACGAGGAGGACTTCGCGAGCGACCTCGCGGCCGACCTGCGCGCGGCGACCTGCGCGCGGCGACCGGACGCTACCCGCGCGATCCGGTGCTCGCCGCCCTCGTCGCCCGGCTGCGCGAGGAGTCGCCCGAGTTCGAGCGGCGCTGGGCGGAGGCGCGCATCGCCGAGCACCGCGCGAGCCGGAAGACGGTGACGCGGACGCCCGTCGGACCGGTCACGATCGACTGCGACGTGCTCACGGCTCCGGGCACCGACCTGCGGATCGTCGTCTACACGGTGGCGCCGGGCAGTGAGGACGAGGCGCGGCTCGACCTGCTGCGGGTGACGGGGCTGCAGGCGCTGAGCACGGCGCCGGCGTGAAGCGGACGGGCGCGGCTGGGGCGCGCACAGCGGAGCGGGGCGCTGGCTGGACCGGGCTGAGCTGAGTCGAGCGGGCTGAGCCGAGCCACCGGGCGGCGCAAGCCGGGCTCGTCCCACGGCGGGCGGGGCAGGCCGGGCTCGTCCCACGGCGGGCGGGACCGGCTCGGCGCGGCCGACGGCGCAACCTGCCGATGCGGGCGAGCGGCGGCGAGTGACGGCCGAGGTGGACGGCGAGACGCGTCCGCGGCGCCGACGTCCGCGTCCCCGGACCGCCCGCCACCCCTGCTCAGGACGAGCAGTACGCGGTGATGAACGCGTAGAGCTCGCCCTTCTGCTCGGGGGTCGCGGCGACGACGACGGTGCCCTGCCGGCCCGC
>NZ_PSVN01000012.1:0-92531 GCF_002932235.1 Rathayibacter sp. AY1E3 | reverse complement strand
GGGTGGGGAAACACGGGCGTCACACGGGTGGGGTTCACTGGGGGGAGACGCCCGACGGGCGCGGGACGGAGGCGCGGCATGGACCTGAACACGATCCAGCGCGTCCGGGTGGTGCGCGAGCGCTCCGAGCTGGCGGGCCGCGGGCCGCGCTCAGCGGTCATCGGAGGCGGCTCCTGGGTGTTCTCCCTCCCCCACGACCACCTCGACGAGCTCCTCGACCTGCAGGGATTCGCGTGGGAGCCGATCGTGCGCACGGACGCCGGGCTCTCGATCGCGGCGACCTGCACGCTCAGCGAGCTCGCCGCGATGCCCGACGCGGGCGACACCGCCCATCCGCTCTTCTTCCAGTGCTGCACGGCACTGCTGGGCTCCTTCAAGATCTGGAACGTCGCCACTGTCGGCGGCAACATCGCCAACGCCCTGCCCGCAGGACCGATGATCAGCCTCGCCGCCGCGCTCGACGCCACCGCCCTCGTCTGGCGGGCCGACGGCTCGGACGTCGCCGTGCCGGTCGCCGAGCTCGTGACCGGCGACATGACCACTTCCCTGGCCCGGGACGACGTCATCCGCTCGATCGAGTTCCCGCTCTCCTCCCTCCGGGCGCGCACCGCGTTCCGCAAGACGGCGCTCTCCCCTCTCGGACGCTCCGGCGCCGTCGTCATCGGCCGCCTCGACACCGACGGCGCGTTCCTCCTCACGATCACCGCGGCGACCGTCCGGCCGGAGCTGCTCCGCTTCGCCGCCGTTCCCTCCTCGGCCGAGCTCGCCGCGGCCGTCGACGGCGTCGCGACCTGGTTCACCGACCCGCACGGAGCCGCCGACTGGCGCCACGCCGTCGTCCGCGTGCTCGCCGAGGAGATCCGCACCGAGCTGACCGGAGGCGCCCGATGAGGTTCACCGTCAACGGAGAGCCGGTCGATGCCTCCCCCCGCCCCGGCCAGGTGCTGCGCACCCTCCTCCGCGACCACGAGCACTTCGAGGTGAAGAAGGGGTGCGACGCCGGTGACTGCGGCGCCTGCTCCGTCCTCGTCGACGGGACGCCGTTCCACTCCTGCCTCTACCCCGCCCACCGCGTCGAGGGGCGCGAGGTGACGACAGCGGCCGGCCTTGGCACGCCCGAGGAGCCGAGCGCGGTGCAGGAGGCGTTCGTCGAGGCCGGCGCGTTCCAGTGCGGCTTCTGCACGGCCGGCATGGTGGTCACGGCCACGGCGCTCGACGGAGTCCGCGCCGAGGACGTGCCGCGGCTGATGAAGGGCAACCTTTGCCGGTGCACGGGCTACCGTCCCATCCGCGAGGCCGTGACGGGCGCCTGCGCGTCCGGGCACGGCGCGCACGCGGCCGAGCCGTCCGGAGCGGATCGCACGGAGGCCCCGGTCCGCGGACGGCACGCGGCCCCGCCGTCGGGTCTCACCCCCGTCCGCCGCACCGGTCGCCCGTCGGCCGAGGAGTCCCGGGTCGGCCGCTCGCTCGGCGCGCCCGCCGGCCGGCGGATCGTCCAGGGCCGCGAGCCGTTCACCCTCGACGTCGCTGTCCCCGGCCTGCTGCACCTGAAGGTCGTCCAGAGCCCGCACGCCCACGCGCGCATCCGCTCGATCGATACGACCGCCGCCCGCGCGATGCGGGGCGTCGTCGCGGTCCTCACCGCCGAGGACGTCCCGGACGTCCTCTACTCCACCGCCCGCCACGAGTCCCGGCTCGACGACCCGGACGACACCCGCATGCTCGACACGGTCGTCCGGTTCCGCGGGCAGCGCGTGGCCGTGGTGGTCGCGGAGTCGGTGGCCGAGGCGGAGGCGGCCTGCCGCGCCGTCGAGGTCGACTACGAGGTGCTGCCCGCCGTCTTCGACCCGGAGGAGGCGCGCTCGGCCGGCGCGCCGCTCCTGCACGCCGACAAGGATCCGATCGCCTCGCGCATCGCCCGGCCGGAGGCGAACGTCGTCGCGGAGCTCCACGGAGAGTACGGGGACGTGGCCGCCGGACTCGCGGAGGCCGACGTGGTCGTCGAGGGCCGGTACTCGACCTCGCGGGTCGCGCACACGGCGCTCGAGACCCACGGCACCATCGGCTGGCTCGAGGGCGGAGAGCTGGTGCTGCGGACCTCAACGCAGGTGCCCTTCCTCGTGCGCGACGAGATCGCGCGCCTGTTCGACCGCGATCCGTCGACCGTCCGCGTCTTCACGGCACGGGTGGGCGGCGGCTTCGGCGGCAAGCAGGAGATCCTGACGGAGGACGTCGTCGCCCTCGCCGTGCTCGCCACCGGCCGGCCCGTGCAGTTCGAGTTCACCCGGAGCGACGAGTTCACGATGGCCCCCTGCCGACACCCGATGCGGGTCGGCGTCACGCTCGGCGCCCGGCGCGACGGACGGCTGACCGCCCTCGCCGTGGACGTGCTCTCGGACACCGGCGCCTACGGCAACCACGGACCCGGCGTGATGTTCCACGGCACCTCGGAGTCGGTCGCCGTCTACAGCGCGCCCAGCAAGCGCGTCGACGCGCAGGCCGTCTACACGAACAACCTCCCCTCGGGGGCGTTCCGCGGCTACGGCCTCGGGCAGGTGATCTTCGGCATCGAGTCGGCGATGGACGATCTCGCCCGCGAGCTCGGGATCGACCCGTTCGAGCTGCGGCGGATCAACGCGGTGCGCCCGGGCGAGCCGCTGGTGGTCACGCACGTCGAGGGCGACGACATCGGCTTCGCCTCCTACGGGCTCGACCAGTGCCTCGACCTCACCGAGGCGGCACTGGCCGGCGGCGGCGGCTCCCCCGCCCCCGACGGACCGGGGTGGCGGACAGGGCAGGGCACGGCACTGGCGATGATCGCCACCATCCCACCGCGGGGCCACTTCTCGGAGGCGACCGTAACCGTCGACGCCGAGGGAGTGCTGACCATCGGCGTCGGCACGGCCGAGTTCGGCAACGGGACGACCACCGTGCACACGCAGCTGGTCGCGAGCGCCTTCCGCGCCTCGGCCGACCGGGTGCGGATCCGCCAGTCCGACACGGACGCGGCCCGCTACGACACCGGAGCATTCGGCAGCGCCGGCACGGTGGTCGCGGGCAAGGCCGTCCACTCGGCCGCGACGCGCCTCCTCGCCGAGCTGCAGGCGCTCGCGAAGCGGCTGACCGGGCACGACGAGACCTTCGAGCCCGACGACGAGGGCCTGCTCGCTCCGGACGGCACCCGGGTCGCGTTCGCCGATCTGGTCCGCGCGGCCGGCGGACCGGTCACCGCGACCGGGAGCGAGGACGGCGCTCAGCGCTCGCTCGCGTTCAACGTCCAGGGCTTCCGCGTCGCGGTGCACGAGCCGACGGGCGAGGTGCGGATCCTGCAGTCGGTCCAGGCGGCCGACGCCGGCTTCGTGATCAACCCGGCGCAGTGCCGCGGGCAGGTCGAGGGCGGAGTGGCGCAGGCGATCGGCTCGGCGCTGTACGAGGAGGTGATCCTCGACGGCGAGGGCACCGTGACCACGGCGATCCTCCGGAACTACCACATCCCGCAGATGGCGGACGTGCCTGAGACCGAGGTGCTCTTCGCGGACACCGCCGACGAGCTCGGGCCGTTCGGCGCGAAGTCGATGAGCGAGGCGCCCTACAACCCGGTCGCCCCCGCACTCGCCAACGCCGTCCGCGACGCGATCGGCGTGCGGCCGACCGAGCTGCCGCTCTCCCGCGACCGGGTCTGGCGGCTCCTGCACCCGGACGCCGCCCCGGTCGCGTCCGTCGAGGCGGAGGCGCCGCCCGGTTGAACGACGACGGGCTGAGCGCCGATCGGCTGCCGCAGCTCAGACGCGCGACGCCAGCTCCGTGCTCGCCCGGGCGACCTCGCGGGCGATCCTGTCCTCGTCCGCGTTCACCAGCCGTCCCTCCCGCACCGTCGGGCGACCCTGCACCAGGAGCAGGCTCAGCGGGGGCTGCGCTCCGAGCGCGAGGGCCGCGACCGGGTCCGCGATGCCCGCGTGCTCGATCCCGTCGATCCGCCAGAGCGCGAGGTCGGCGAGCTTGCCGACCTCGATCGAGCCGATCTCGTCCTGCCGGCCGAGCACCCGGGCCCCGCCGATGGTGGCGACCGAGAGCGCCTGCCGGGCGCTCATCCGGTCGGCGCCGGCGCGCAGGCGGTTCATCAGCACCGCGGCGCGGATCTCGGAGCCGAGCTGACCGGACTCGTTCGACGCCGCGCCGTCCACGCCGAGGCCGACCGGGGCTCCCGCAGCCAGCAGCTGCGGGATCGGCGCGATGCCCGCCGCGAGCCGGCCGTTCGAGGACGGGCAGTGCGCGACTCCGGTGCCCGTGGCCGCGAACTTCGCGATCGCGTCGGCGTCGAGGTGGACGCAGTGCGCCATCCAGACGTCGTCGCCGAGCCAGCCGAGCGACTCCAGGTGGTCGGTGGGCGAGAGATCGAACGCCTCCCGCGTGTAGGCGTCCTCCTCCACGGTCTCGGAGCCGTGGGTGTGCAGCCGGACCCCGAGCTGACGGGCGAGGACGGCCGACTCGCGCAGCAGGTCGGTGGTCACCGAGAAGGGCGAGCACGGGGCGATCGCGACCCGCACCATCGCGTCGGCGGAGGCGTCGTGGTACCGCTGGACCGTCTCTCCACTGGCCTGGAGCGCGGCCGCCGTGGTCTCGACGGCGAAGTCCGGCGGGAGGCCGCCCCGGGACTCGCCGAGGTCCATCGACCCGCGGGTCGCGTGCAGCCGGAGGCCGAGGGTGCCGGCCGCGTCGACGATGCCGCCGACGATGTCGCCGGAGCCCCGTGGGAAGACGTAGTGGTGGTCGGCGACCGTGCTGCAGCCGGACCGGGCGAGGACGCCCATCGCGCCGAGGGCGGCGGAGCGGGTCAGGTCGGCGTCGATGCGGGACCAGGCGGGGTAGAGCGCGACGAGCCAGTCGAAGAGGATCGAGTCCTGCGCCCAGCCGCGGGTGAGCCACTGGTAGAGGTGGTGGTGCGTGTTGACGAGCCCGGGAGTGAGCAGGTGGCCGCGGCCGTCGACCCGCGTGCGCGCGATCGCCTCCTGCGCCGGCAGGCCCGTCGGGGACCGTCCGTCGAGGGCCCACGCCGGAGGGTCCCCGGCTCCGACGGCGACGATGCGGGAGTCGTCGACGACGACGTGGCCGACGGGGTGCTCGGTCCCGTGCGCGTCGACGGTGGCGACGTGGGCTCCGGTGAGGACGTGGCGCTGCATGCCCCGAGCATGGCAGCGCGGTGTTTCGCGGCCGTTTCCCGCCGGAGTGCGAGCAGGCCGGCGCGATCAGGACGGCGCGCCGTCAGGGGAGGACGTGCGGCTCAGCGCGCCGCGTGGATCGGGCCCGAGCGCCCCGCGAGCGGCTCCCCGGACGTCCCCGTGCGCGCGGCGAGGACCTCCGCGAGGATCGACACGGCCGTCTCCTCCGGCGTCGACGCGCCGATGTCCAGGCCGATCGGCGAGTGCAGGCGGGCGAGCGCCTCCTCCGTCACTCCCGCCTCGCGCAACAGCCGCAGCCGCCGCTCGTGGGTGCGCCGCGATCCCATCGCGCCGACGTAGACGACCGGGAGCGCGAGCGCGGTCTCGAGCAGCGGGATGTCGAACTTCTCGTCGTGCGTGAGCACCGCGATCACGGTGCGCGAGTCGACCTCGGCGCGGGCGAGGTGGTCGGACGGCCACTCGACGAGGACCTCGTCGGCGCCGGGGAAGCGCTCGGCGGTCGCGAACACCGGACGCGCGTCGCAGACGGTCACGCGGTAGCCGAGCAGGGCGCCGGCGGAGCAGAGCGCGGCGGAGAAGTCGACGGCGCCGTAGATCAGCAGGCGCGGCCGCTCGGCGTGCACGATGTAGGCGATCTCGAGCTCGGCGCTCCGGCAGGCGGTCTCGACCGTGGCCGAGCGGCCGGAGGCCAGGCGCGCCTCGCGCTCGGCGAGGATGCGGCGGGCGGTGTCCTCGTCCAGGTGCGGGCCGACGACGTCCTGGAGGCGCGTCGCTCCGGTGAGGACGAGGCCGATCAGCTCCTCCGGGCCGCCGACGACGATCGCCAGCGCGGCCGAGCGGCCGGCGCGGGCGGCGCGCAGCTCGGCGAGGACCGCGGTGGAGCCGGAGTCGACGACCTGGCCGAACACGCGCAGCTGCCCCCCGCAGGACAGGCCCGCGGCGAAGGCCGCCTCGTCGTCGAAGCCGAAGTGCTCGGACGCGCTGCCCGAGGTGCCGAGCACCTCCTGGGCCAGCGCGTACGCCTGCGCCTCGACGCAGCCGCCGGAGATCGAGCCGATCGCGCGCCCCTCCGCGTCCACCGCCATCGAGGAGCCGAGAGCGCGGGGAGCCGAACCGAAGACGTGCGTGACCGTGACGACCGCGACGCTCCCGCCCGCCTCGACGCGCTCGAGCAGGGGGTCGGCGATGTCGAGCACGACGGCCTCCTCTTCTCGGACGGGAGGCGACGGCGCCGGGGCTGCGGGGAGGCCGGGCGGAGCCGCCGACGGGCGCTCACACGCAGGAAACATGCCGAGTATAGGGTCGATCCATGCCTGACGACGCTCCCTTCCTCGACCTCGTGATCCGCGCCTCCGACGTGCTGACCGAGAACGGCCGGCGTCCGGCCAGCATCGCGATCGCCGAGGGCCTGATCGTCGCGGTCGGCGAGCGGGACGCCCCCTGGCGGACCACGGAGGAGATCGTCCTCCCCGAGGGCCAGGTCCTGATCCCGGGGATCGTCGACACCCACGTGCACGTCAACGAGCCCGGCCGCACGGAGTGGGAGGGCTTCGCCTCCGCCACCCGCGCGGCCGCCGCCGGGGGCGTCACCACGATCATCGACATGCCGCTGAACTCGATCCCGCCGACCACGACGGTGGCGGGGCTCGAGGCCAAGCGCGCGGCCGCCGGGCCGCAGGCGCAGGTGGACGTCGGCTTCTGGGGCGGGGCGATCCCCTCGAACCTCGGCACGCTGAGCGAGCTCCACGACGCGGGCGTCTTCGGCTTCAAGTGCTTCCTCTCGCCGAGCGGCGTGGACGAGTTCCCGCACCTGAGCCGGGAGCAGCTCGTCGAGGCGATGCGCGAGATCGCCGCCTTCGACGGACTGCTGATCGTGCACGCCGAGGACCCGGCCGAGCTGGAGGCGAGCGCGCTGGAGCCCGGCGCCTCCTACGGCGCGTTCGTCGACTCCCGCCCGCCCGCCTCCGAGCGCAGCGCGATCCTGCACGTGATCGAGGCCGTCCGCGAGACCGGCTGCCGCGCGCACATCCTGCACCTCTCCTCCGCCGACGCGCTGCCGCTCCTGCGCGAGGCCAAGGCCGAGGGGCTGCCGATCACCGCCGAGACCTGCCCGCACTACCTCACCTTCGACGCCGGCTCGATCCCCGACGGCGGCACGCAGTTCAAGTGCTGCCCGCCGATCCGCGACGAGCGCAATCGCGAGCTGCTCTGGAAGGGGCTGCTCGACGGGACGATCGACATCATCGCCTCGGACCACTCCCCCGCCACCGCCGAGCTGAAGCTCCCCGCCGGCGGCGACTTCGGCGTCGCCTGGGGCGGGATCTCGGGACTCGAGCTGAGCTTCCGCGCGGTCTGGACCGGGGCCCGCGAGCGGGGCATCCCGCTCGAGCAGGTCGTCGTCTGGATGTCCACGGCGACCGCCGCGTTCGCCGGGCTCGGCCAGAAGGGCCTGCTGCACGCGGGGTCCGACGCCGACCTGGTCGCGTTCGACCCGGAGGCGCAGTGGCGCGTAGACGTCGACGCCCTCTCGCACCGGAACCCCGTCTCGGCCTACGAGGGCCGCGTCCTCCGCGGCGCCGTCGCCGCCACCTGGGTCGGCGGCCGACGCGTCACCGCCGCGACGGTCCCGCCCGCCGGGCGCCTCCTCAGCCGCCCCTGACCTCGACCCGCCGATGCCCCGCCTCCCTGACGACACCTCGGGGAGCTCCCCCGCTCACGCCGAGCGCCGCCGTGTCATCGGCAGGTTTCGAGTGTGTGAACGGAGGCGGGTCGGAGCCGCGGAGCGGGCGGATCGCACAAGACTCGGAGTCCCGGCGGCGGCTCCTCGGGATGCTCCGCCGGTGCGCGGAGCCCCCGGCAGGCGCGAGGCTGGCAGACGGGCTCGCAGGAGCCGCGAGCAGGACGGGCACCACCGCGTGACCGGGCCCGGCCGCACGGAACGGACAGGAGCGGACATGTCGATCATCCTCGGGGACCACCAGTACGGGAAGGCCGAGAACCGCGTCGTGCGGATCTACCGCGAGACCCCGCGGCACGAGATCCACGACGTCAACGTCTCCACGGCCCTCCGCGGCGACTTCGAGGCCGCGCACCGAGAGGGCGACCAGTCGGCCGTCCTGCCCACGGACACGCAGAAGCAGACGGCGTACGCCTTCGCCAAGGAGAAGGGCCTGCGCTCGATCGAGCCCTACGGCCTCGAGCTGGCCCGCCACTTCGTCGACGGCTACGAGCCCGTCCACGGCGCCCGCATCGAGATCGAGGAGTTCGCCTGGGAGCGCGTGCTGGTGGACGGGCGCGAGCACGACCACACCTGGGTCCGGAAGGGCCAGGAGACGCGGATCGCGTCGGTCACGGTCGAGGGCTCGGGCGAGGAGCGGCGGATCTGGATCACCGGCGGCTTCAAGGACCTCACGATCCTGAAGTCCACGGGGAGCGAGTTCCACGGCTTCCTCACCGACCCGTACACGGTCCTGCAGCCGACGAACGACCGGGTGATGGCGACCTCGCTGGTCGCGAGGTGGCGCTTCGCCCTGAGCGAGGACGAGATCGCGGCGATGGACTGGGAGGCGGTCTACGCGGGCGTCAAGGCGCTCACGACGAGCCGCTTCGCGACCGTGCACTCCCTCGCCCTCCAGCAGACGCTCTTCGAGATGGGGAAGGCGGTCCTGGAGGAGTACCCGCAGATCGTCGAGATCCGTCTCTCCGCGCCGAACAAGCACCACTTCGTCTACGACCTCTCGCCCTTCGGCGTCGAGAACGACAACGAGGTCTTCCACGCCGCCGACCGCCCCTACGGGCTGATCCAGGCGAGCGTCACCCGCGACGACGCGCCGCCCGCGGGATCCGCCTGGACCGCCTACACGGGCCTGGTGTGACCGGCGCCGGGGGCGTCCACCGGGGGCACGTGCTGCACGTCGCCGGGGGTGCGACGCTCACGACCGCGCGGGAGTCGCTGGTGTCGATCCCGGACGGCGCTCTCGCCGTGGACGAGGACGGCACGATCGCCTGGGTCGGTCCGTACCGCGAGCTGCCGGACCGCTTCGCGCTCCTGCCGGTCTCCGGCGACGCCGCGTCGATCCTGCTGCCCGGCTTCGTCGACGCGCACGTGCACTTCCCCCAGACGTTCTCGACCGACGGCTTCGGCGGCGGCCAGCTGCTCGAGTGGCTCGACCGGACGGTGTTCCCCGCGGAGGCGCGGCTCGCCGACCCGGAGTTCGCCGACGTCGTCGCGCACGCCTTCACCCGGCGGCGGGTGGCCGCGGGCACGACCGCCGCGATGGTCTTCGGCTCCGCGTTCCCGGCCGCGCAGGACGCCCTCTTCGAGCGCAGCCGCGAGGCGGGGCTGCGGATCGTGTCGGGGCGCGGCATCCAGACCACGGGCCCGGCCTCGGCGGCTCCCCTGATCACCTCCGAGGAGAAGGCGCTGACGCTCGCGTCGGAGGAGATCGACCGCTGGCACGGGAGGGACCAGCTCCTGCAGGTCGCGCTCGTCCCGCGGTTCTCGCTGTCCGTCACTCCCCGGACCCTCGGAGCCCTCGGCGACCTCTACGACGACGTCCGCGGACGCGGCGTCTACGTGCACAGCCACCTCAACGAGAACGACCGGCCCGGCGACGGCGAGATCGCCGCCGTGCTCGGCGCGTACGGCACCCGCAGCTACCTCGACACCTACGACGGGCTCTTCCTGCCCGGCTCCGCGCGCGGCGGCTCCTCCCTCCTCGGGCCGCGCACGATCCTCGCTCACGCCGTGCACTGCCAGGACGCGGAGCTGCACCGGATGGAGGAGACCGGCACCTCGATCGCCCACTGCCCGACCTCGCAGCAGTTCCTCGGCTCCGGCACCATGCCCTGGCGCCGGACCGTCGCCTCGGGGGTCACCGTCGCCCTCGGTTCGGACGTGGGCGCGGGCGACGAGTGGCTGCTGGCGCGAGTGGCGAACGACGCCTTCAAGGTGCACCTCTCGGAGCCCGGCGACGCGGCCGTCGCCCTGCATCCGGCCGAGCTCCTGTTCACGGCGACGCTCGCCGGCGCGCGGGCGCTCGACCAGGAGGAGCGGTTCGGCAGCCTCGACCCCGGGAAGGACGCGGACTTCCTCCGCATCGAGCCCGACCGGTGGGAGCCGCTCGCCGACGTCCTCGCCCACGGGATCCGCGCGGACGACGAGGAGGAGGCGACGGCCCAGCTGCTCTTCGCCCTGCTGATGACCCTGCGCGAGCCGGCGATCGCCGCGGTGCACGTCCGGGGCAGGCGGATCGTGGCTCCGGAGTGACGGGGCCGGCCCGGGCGGCGCGGTGCGGACCGCGCGCACCCGGCCGTCAGCGCAGGCGCAGCGCCAGGAACAGGTCGGCGCGGTCCGCGGTGTCCGACAGGTCGCGCTGCGTCAGCTCCTCCACCCTCGCGATGCGGTACCGCACCGTGTTCAGGTGCAGGTGCGTCTGCTCCGCCGTGCGCACCCACGAGCCGCCGCAGTCGAGGAACGCCGCGAGCGTGGCGACCAGCTGCGAGCCGTAGCGCGCGTCGTGCTCGACGAGCCGCCCGAGCACCAGCTCGACGAACACCGAGCGCAGGTGGTCGGGGACCGCGCTCAGCAGCTGCACGGCGGAGGTGACCTCCCCGGAGTCGCTGACCCGCACCGGAGCGTCGTCGCCAGGAGAGCCCGGCAGCAGCATCCCGTAGCGTGCCGAGCGGAGGGCGCCGCCGAGCGCGGGCAGCGGAGTCGCGGCGCTCGTCCCGACGCGCAGCACGGCGCCCGGCCACGCGGCTCCCGCTCGTCGCAGCGCCGAGGTGACGACGGCGAGCGGATCCGCGCCGGTGGGGATCGCATCGGTCGCCTCGGTGGGCAGCACCGCCACCGCGCAGCCCTGGGCGTCGCGTCCGACCACGGCGCGGCCCAGGTGCGCGGCGGCGTCGACCAGGACACGGCGCGCCAGGTCCGGGGGCGCGTCGCCCTCGAACTCGGCGGCGACCAGGGCGCACCGCCCGGCGCCGCCGAGTCCGAGCTGCCGCAGGTACACCGCGGCCTCGGGCTGCTCGCTGTCCTCCTCCACGAGCTCGAGCAGGCGGTCGGCGAGAGCGGAGTCGGCCGAGAGCGCCGCCTCCCGCTGCAGCCGGTAGACCCCCACGACTCCGGCGAGCTCCGTCACGGCGTCGAGTACTGCGGCGGGCCAGTCGTTCCAGTCGCCCCCGACGACGACCAGCCAGGAGGTGGCGCGGTGCTCGCCCGCGCCTGCGACGGTGAGGACCGACAGGGCGCCGCCGCGGGCGTCCGCGACCACGACCGGGCTGCGCCGGGCCGTGAGCGCCGCGTGCACGACCCGCTCGATCTCCCCCAGCCCCAGGGGCGAGGCGGAGGCCGCGGTCCGGCCGGTCGCGGTCAGCACCGACACGGGGAGTCCGAGCTCGCGCGAGGTGCGCGTGACGAGCTCGTCGAGCTGCTGCCCCCGGTAGACCTCGGTCAGCAGCTCCCGCTGGCGGGCGAGGGCGGCCGTCAGCCGGGCCACGCGGTCGCCGGCGAGGGCGTTCGACAGGTGCGCCGTGATCGCGCCGAACGACACATCGGCCGGCACGGCGATCAGCGGGACGTCGTGCTCGCGGCAGGCGACGACGAGGTCGTCCGGCACGAAGCCCAGCAGCCCCTCGCCGGCGAGCAGAGCGCTGGCACCCGAGTCCGCGACCGCGGCGACGAAGGCCGCGCTGTCCTGGGCGTCCCGACGCCAGACCAGACCGGTCAGCACCAGCTGGTCGCGCGAGATGTAGCGGCGCGGATCGAGCAGATCGGTCGTGAAGATGCCGTCGACCGGCCGCGCGAGCGCCCCGTCGCCGGCGACCAGCACGCGCAGCCGCAGCTGCGGCGCGTCGAGGACGTCCTGCAGCTGCATCAGCTGCCCCGGTAGGTCGAGTAGGCGAAGGGACTGAGCAGGAGCGGGATGTGGAAGTGCGCCTCCTCGTCGTCGAGGCGGAAGGCGACGACGACCTCGGGGTAGAACGACTCGGTGCCCGAGGCGGCGAACCAGGCGCCGGTGTCGAAGACGACCCGGTGGACCCCGGAGGCCAGGCGCTCCGGCCCGAAGGCCGCCACGCGGCCGTCGTCGTCGGTGCGGGCCTCGGCGAGGCGCTCCCAGCCGGAGCCGACGCGGGCGTCGAGAGCCACCGGGACCCCGCGCGCGGGGCGGCCGCGGACGGCGTCGAGCACGTGGGTGGTGACGTGGCTGGCGTGCCCGCTCATCGTGCGGCGTCCGCCCGGATGAGGCGCCCGTCGTCGAGGCCGCGGACCCGCAGCACCGTGATCTCCCGCAGCTGCTCCGCGACGATGCGGGCCTCCGTCTCGTCGTCGAGCCCGAGCCTCCGCTCCAGCTCCGCGACGACCTCGGCCCGGTCGCGGCCGGCCGCGCGGAGGAGGAACACGCGCCCGAACCGCTCCTCGTAGGCGCGGTTGCCGGCCAGCAGCCGCCGGGTCAGCTCCTCGTCGCCCGTGCGGCTCGCCGCCTGCTCCGCGGCCGAGAACGCGGAGGAGCGCCCCGCGCCCGCGTGCCGCTCGCCGATCCGGGGGTGGTCGGCCAGCGCCGCCTCCACCTCCTCCTCGGTGAGCGTGCGCGCGGCCCGCTCGGCCGCGTCGGCGAGCGCGTCGGCCGACGGGTAGGGCGCGCCGGAGGCGACCTCGTCGGCCCAGCGGGGGACGGCGAGGCACGCGAGCAGCACGTCGCGGGCGGTCTCGGATCGGGTGTCGGTCATGCGGTCTCCTTCGTCCGGCGGAGCAGGGGCTCGGCCTGCGGCACGATGGTCGGATGGATCTGGTCGGGAGTCGGGACCTCGTCGGGCTGGTGCTCGCGGCGGGTGCGGGGCGCCGGGCGGGCGGCCCGAAGGCGCTGCGGTGCGACGCGGCGGGAGTTCCCTGGGTGGAGCGGGCCGTCGAGAGGCTCCGCGCGGTGGGCTGCGAGCGGGTGCTCGTGGTCCTGGGCGCGGAGGCCGGACGGGCGCGCCTCCTGGTGCCGCCGTCCGCGGACGTGGTCGTCGCGGCGGAGTGGGAGAGCGGCCTCTCGGCGTCGCTCCGCGCGGGTCTCGCCGCGGCCGAGGGCGTCGCCGCGCTGGTCGCCCTGGTCGACCTGCCCGAGGAGCCGCCGAGCGTGGGGGCCCGGCTGCTCGCGGAGGCGCCGGTCGCGCCGGACGTGCTCGCCCGCGCGGTCTTCCGCGGTCGGCCCGGTCATCCGGTGCTGCTGGGACGGGACCACTGGCCGGAGCTCCTCGAGGGCGTGCACGGCGACTCCGGCGCGCGCGACCTGCTCCGCGCGAGGGGCGCGCGCGGGGTGGAGTGCGGCGATCTGTGGTCGGGAGCCGACCGCGACGGGCCGGACTGAGCGGTTCACGCCAGGCCCGCGTCGTCGAGGGCGGCGGCCAGCGCCCGCCAGGCCAGCGTCGCGCAGACGGAGCGGACGGGGTTGCCCGCCACCGCGAGCAGCGCCTGCTCCTCGCCTGCGAGTGCACCCTCCCGGTGCGCCATCGCCGCGAGGAACGCGTCGGTCCGCTCCCGCATGTCCGACGCCGGCAGCCCGTCGAGACCGTCCGCGAGCAGCGACGCGGATCCCCGCGAGACCTCGCACCCCCGCCCGCTCCAGGCGAGGCGCACCTGCTCCGCGCCGCCGTCGACGCGCAGCTCGATCCGGTCGCCGCAGGTGGGGGTGATCAGCTCGGCCCGGCCGAGGGCCGGAGTCGGGTCGGCCTGCCCGACGGGGTCCTTGGCGTGCGCGCGGATCAGCTCCGCCGCCTCGCTCACGGCCGGTCCTCCAGCTCGGCGAGCTCCGCGTAGGCCGTGCTGATCCCGGCGATCCGCTCGCGCGACTCCCTCGGCGACGCCCCGAGCACTCCGGAGGCCACGAGCGCGACCGCGCTCATCGCCGATGCGTAGCTGTCCAGCGCCGTGCCGCTGTCGACCGGGCACTCCAGCCAGACCGCCGCGTGCTCCGCGTAGCGCCGGGCGGGCGGATCCGCGAGGAGCACCACGGGCACCTCGCGCGCGGCGAGCGTCCCGATCAGGGCCGCGAAGGAGGCGGGGCGGCGGCGGAAGCCGACCAGCACCACGACGTCCTCGGCTCCGAGCCCCTCGAGCTCCTCACCGAGCGACTGGCCGGGCTGCGGGGCGATCCGGACGCGTCCGCGCGCCTGCGCGAGCTGCTGGCGCAGGTGCAGCGCCACCGGGTAGCTGTTGCGCAGTCCGATCACGACGACCTCGCGCGCTCCCGCGATCAGCCGCACCGCCTCCTCCAGCCGCCCGTCGCCGAACGCGGCGGCCAGCCGGGCCAGGTTCGCCCGCTCGCTCTCGAGGTGCGCGGCGAGCGGATCCCCCTGCCCCTGCGCGGGACCGACCGGCACACCGGAGGACCGCAGCGCCCGGGCGTGCTCGCGCACCTCCTGCGAGTTCGAGAACCCCAGGCGGCGGAACAGCCGCGAGACCGTGGCCTTGGACACTCCGCTGTGCTGGGCGAGCTCGGTCGCCGTGTAGACGGCCAGGTCGCCGAGGTGGTCGAGGATGAAGTCGGCCGCCCGCTGCTCCTGCCGCGACAGCGCGGCGTAGCCGGCATCGATGCGGTGACCGATGCTCGTCGAGGGGGCCGGGGCGGGGGTCACGCGGTCGGCGTCCCGTCGGCGAGCGCCAGCACGGCCGCCTCGAACGCGTCGAGCGCGGTCGCGACGTCGGCCTCGGTCACGTTCTCGTCCGGGTGGTGGCTGACGCCGCCCTCGCAGCGGAGGAAGAGCATCGCGTACTCGGCGAGGTCGGCGACCGCCATCGCGTCGTGGCCGGCCTTGGAGAACAGCACCATCGGCTCCGCGTCCCCGGTCGCGCGGATGCCCGCGCGCACGACGTCCTGCAGCCGAGAGGAGGCGACGACCGCGGGGGCCGAATGGGTCTCCTCCACCGTCAGCGCGAGACGGCGGCGCGACGCCGACTCCGACATCGCGTGCTCGATGGCGTCCCACGCCGCGTCGCGCTGGGCGTCGGTCTCGGCGCGGAGGTCGAGGCTGAACTCGACCCGGCCGGGGATGACGTTGACCGCGCCCGGGAAGGTCTCGAGCCGGCCGACCGTGGCGATCACGCCCTGCTCCCGCGCGATGCGCTCCACCGCGAGCACGGCCTCGGCCGCTCCGGTGAGCGCGTCGCGGCGGCGGTCGAGCGGAACTCCGCCCGCGTGCCCGGCCTTGCCGGTGAGGGTGAGTGCGAAGCGGCGGGCGCCCGCGATCGAGGAGACCACGGCGAGGGCGCGGTCCGCCTCCTCCAGGTAGGGGCCCTGCTCGATGTGCGCCTCGAGGTAGGCGAGGACGTCCTGCGCGTCGCGCGCGGCGGTGCGGATGCGCGAGGGGTCCAGCCCGAACTCGTGGAACGCCTCGACGAGCGTCGTCCCGTCGGCGTCCTCTAGCTCCCACCAGTGCTCGTCCCAGGTGCCGGCGAGGGCGCGGGAGCCGAGGAGCGCCGTGCCGAAGCGGGTGCCCTCCTCGTCGCCGAACGCGACGACCTCGACGGCGAACGGCAGGCGCCGGCCCGCCCCGTGCAGGCGCGACACCACGGCGATCGCGAGCATCACGCCGAGGATCCCGTCGTAGCGGCCCGCGTCGGGGACCGTGTCGAGGTGGGAGCCGAGCAGGAGCGCCGGGAGTCCCGGAGTCGCGCCCTCGTAGCGGCCGCACTGGTTGCCGGCCGCGTCCTGCCAGGTGCGCATGCCGGCCTCGGTCATCCAGCGCGCGGCCATCGCGTTCACCCGGGCGTGCTCGGGCGAGAGGTAGACCCGCTCGATGCCGTCGCGGCTGGAGGAGACCGCGGCGAGCTCGTCGCAGCGGGCCATGATCGCGGCGGCGTCGAGGGCGGGGGCGGCGGTGGCGGCGGCGGGCGCGGTGGCGGGGTCCGTGGTGGTGCCGGTCATGCGCGTGCCGCCCCGTAGACCTCGTAGGCCCCCGCGACTCCGCCGCCCACCGGCACGGAGGCGCCCGCGCGGCGCAGCACCGCCTCCAGCGCCGCCAGGGTGGTCAGCACCGCGTCCGTCCGGGCGTTGTAGCCCATCGTGCCGATGCGCCAGACCTTCCCGTGCAGCGGCCCGAAGGACGTGCCGATCTCGATGCCGAAGTCGGCGAGCATCTCCCCGCGCACCGCGTCCCCGTTCACGCCCTGCGGAATGCGCACCGCGACGACGTTCGTCATCTTGTGCCCGACGTCGCCGAACACCTCGAGGTCGAGGCCGCGGACTCCGGCGAGCATCGCCGACCCGTGCAGCGCGTGGCGGGCGACCGTCTCGTCCAGGCCCTCCTCGACGACGATGCGGGCGCACTCGCGCGCGCCGTAGAGCATCGTGGTCGCCTCGGTGTGGTGGTTGAGGCGGCGCGGCCCCCAGTAGTCGAAGATCATCCCGAGGTCGAAGTAGTTGGAGCGGACGCGGCGGGCGCTGACAGTGTCGCCCTCGTCGCGGATCCCCGCCTCGATGCTCCTGCGCGACTCGATCACCGCGACGGCCTTCTCCGAGAAGGTGACGGGAGCCGATCCGGACGGGCCGCCCAGGCACTTCTGGAGCCCCGCGGTGACCGCGTCGAGCCCGAGCTCGTCGGTCGCGAAGGCGTTGCCCGCGAGGGAGGCGGTGACATCGGTGTAGAAAAGGGCGCCGTGCTTCTCGCAGAGGGCGCCGAGCTCCTCCAGCGGCTGCGCCATGGTGGTCGACGTGTCGCCGTGGACCACGGCCAGCATCTTCGGCTTCACCCGGGCCAGGGCCTCGGCGATCGCCGAGACGGGGAAGACCTGCCCCCACTCGGCCTCGATCACGTGCACCTCCGCGCCGCAGCGCTCCGCGATCTCCCGGAGGAGGTGCCCGAACCGCCCGAAGACCGGCACGAGCACGCGGTCGCCCGGCTCCAGCATCGAGACCAGCGCCGCCTCGATGCCCGCACGGCTCGTGCCGTCGACGAGCATCGTCTTCTCGTTGCGGGTGCGGAACACCTGCCGGTACAGCTCCTGCGTCTCCGTCATCGTCGCCGTCATGAACGGGTCGTACTGCCCGACCAGCTGCGCCGACATCGCACGCAGGACGCGCGGATCCGCGTTGATCGGGCCCGGCCCCATCAGCAGGCGCGGCGGCGGATCGACGGGGAGGAACGGTGCGGGCGCGGTCATGGGCCACCTCTTCACGAGCGGGAGAGAAACAGTCGTTTCACCCGGAGAGCCTATGCGACGGACGTTTCGCCGGTGTTTCGCGGTGTGGCGGGGGTCGTCGGGGAGGGTCGCGAGGCGCTGGTCGGCAGGAGGGCCGTGAGGGAGGGAAGGGCCTCCGGACGGTGATCGAGGACCGGATCGTCGCCCCCACCTAGGCGTCGATCGCGATCATCTTCGGTGTGGTGTTCATCACTCAGAGCGAGCGGATCTCTGCGCGGGCCCGGGATCAGCTGCGGAAGCACGGGCAACGGGCCCGGCCTTCGGGGCAGTCGCCGTTCCTGACGGCCGCGGGCGGAGCTCTCCTCGTCGTCATCGGCGTCCTCGTGGTCCTGCTGACGGCGACGTCGGACCTGTGCGGATCGTCCTGATCCGGTTGATCGGAGCCGGCTCGACGTCCGCTGGTGCGGCGAGCCTCCTCCACAGGGCCGTCCGGCGAGCGGGTTCTCCCGATCGGACGCACCTGCGGCCCGCATGTCGGTGGTCACTGGTTCAATACGCGTATGGCGGATGGGATGCGGCAGGGACTCGAGGAGGTCCGCGCCCTCGGCGACCGTGCGGCGCTGCTCGCCCGGTCCGCGGCTCCGCTCCACCTCGCCTCCGCCGAGGCGCTGCACGAGGCGTACAGGGCTGCGCTCCGCCGCCCCGAGGCGTTCGCTCGCGGCGGGTCACCCAGCGAGTCGCGCGACCTCGTGGAGCGCTCGGTGCGGGCCGAGCTCGCCGTAGCGCTGGCCGTGTCCGAGCGCGTGGCCGCCCGGGAGCTCGAGCACGCCCGCCTGCTGGTCGCGCACCTCCCGTGCACGCGCGCCGCGCTGGCCGAGGCGCGGCTGCGCTGGGAGGCGGGGCAGATCATCTGCGGAGTCGCCGCGACCCTGCCGCCGGCCTCCCTCCGGGAGTTCGACGAGCGCGCTGCGGGACTCGCCGCCTCGATGACGCCGACCCAGCTGCGGGGACGCCTCGTCCGACTGCGCGACGAACTGCACGACGTGCCCCTCGCCGATCGCCACGCTCGCGCCCGGGAGGACCGGGCCGTCTGGGTCTCACCCGAGCAGGACGGCATGGCCACGCTCTGCGCGACCCTCCCCGCTCCGGCCGCGATGGGCGCGCTCGCGCGGCTCGACCGGATCGCCCGCACCCTCCGCGACGGGAACGGCGACAGGACGGGCGGCGGGAGCGGTCCGGCGCAGGAGCGCACGCTCGCGCAGCTGCGGGCCGACGCGCTCGTCGACCTGCTCTGCGACGGCGACGTGTCCGGTACGGCGCCAGGCGACGAGAGGCCGCGGACGTATGCTCGCGGCATCCGGGCCGAGGTGCGTCTGACCGTGGCCGCGAGCACCGCGGCCGGGCAGGACGAGACGCCGGCAGAACTGGACGGCTACGGCCTCGTCCCGGCCGGCGTCGCGCGCGAGCTCCTCGGACCCTGCTCGGCCGTCACCCCGGTGCTCATCCACCCGGGGTCGGGTGCCGTCGTCTCGGTCGGCAGGACGCACCGCCTCCCTCCCCCGCGGATGCGCCTCGCACTCCAGCTGCGCGACCGGACCTGCCGCTTTCCCGGCTGCACCCGGCCGGCGGCGACGGCCGAGGCCGACCACACGCTGGAGTGGCGCCACGGAGGCGACACCGCACTCCACAACCTGGCGTCGCTCTGCGTCGGCCACCACCACGTCCGCCACGGGGACCGCTGGACCTACACGCTCCACCCCGACGGTTCGGCCGACTGGACCACTCCCACCGGCCGCCGCGTGGTCACCCGTCCCCCCGATCCGCCCGCGCCACCGCGGCCACCGCGCAGGCCGAGCTTCAGCGATGCGCCGCCGCCGTTCTGACCGCGGGACATGCTGCGCTCCTGCGGGCGCGGGATGCCCCCCACCCGCACTCGGAGCGCGCCCTCAGAGCGCGCCGGCCAGCTCCAGGAGCGCGAGGTCCGATCCGCGTGGCCCGACCAGGCAGAGCCCCACCGGAGCACCGTCGACGCTCAGCCGCGGCACCGACAGCGCCGGATACCCGCCGATCCCCGCGACGCAGGTCAGGCCGAGCGTCGCCGACCGTGCCGCGTCGATCGTCTCGGCCGACGCGTCGAGGGTCGGCGCGACCGACGACGCCGACGGCAGGAGCAGCACCCGCCCGTCGAGCGCGCTGTCGAGCGCCTGCCGGAAACCCGCGACCCGCGCCCGCGCGGCCGCCTCCGTCTGCTCGTCGACGAGCGCCGCCGCGTCGAACCGCGCCTGCACGTCCGCCGCCAGCACTCCCGGATGCGCCGCGACCCACGCGCCGCTCGACCGCCACGCCTCCGCGGCCTGCACCAGCCGGAACGCCTCGAGCATCTCCGCCACGGGTGGCAGCTCGACCTCGTCGGCGCTCATCCTCCCGACCGCCGATCGGAACGCCGCCCGAACGGCCGCGTCCACTCCGCCCAGCAGTGCCGGCGCCACCGCGAGACTCCGGACCGGCGGGCCGGACGGCAGGCAGACCTCGGCCACCCTCCTCAGCGTGCCGATTTCCCGCGTCAGCCACCCGACGGTGTCGAAGCTCGGCGCCAGCGGCAGCAGCCCCTCGACGGGCACTGCACCGTGGGTCGTCCTCAGCCCCCACAGGCCCTGGTAGGAGGCGGGTACCCGGATCGATCCCGCGGTGTCGGTCGCCAGCCCGACGGCGGCCTGCCCGAGCGACACGGCAGTCGCCGGTCCGCTCGACGATCCGCCCGGGATCGCTCCGGGCACGGCCGGATTGGGCGGCGTCCCGTAGCCGGAGTTCCGGCCGGCGATGCTGTAGGCGAACTCGTCGGTCTGAGCGATCCCGCGCACCGACGCTCCCGCTGCGAGCAGCTGCGCGACGGCCGGAGCGGTCGCCGCCTCGATCGGCGCGGAAGCGAGGCGGGCCGGCACTCCCGCGCCGATCCGCTGGCCCTCGATCGCGAAGAGGTCCTTGACCGCGACGTCCAGTCCGTCGAGGGTCCCGGAGCCGGCGGCCGGCACGAGCGGCGCGCCGACGGCCCGCCAGACGCGGGGGTCCAGCGCGGGCGAGGGCGCCTGCACCTGCGCGGCGCGCACCCGCCAGGTCCCGCCCTCCCGCGACCACAGCTGCGTGACGAGCCCGCGCCCGCCACGTGCCGGAGCGTTCACGCTGACCACGAGCGCCGTGCCCGCATCGACCGCCCGCACGTGCAGCTCCACCAGCTCCCGCACCGGTGCCCCGCCGCGACGACCCCGGAAGCCGGTGATCACCGCGTGGCCGACGAGCAGCCCGGAGGCGTCGCCGCGGAGCGTCGTCGGCGCGTCGACGAACGCGTCGGCGAGCGCCGCGACGTCGTCAGCCCCGAGCGCCGCCTCGTACGCCAGGACCGCGTCCACCAGCCCGTCCGGCAGGTCGCCCTCGAGCGTCGTCACCCGCGGGTCAGTCATCGAAGTCGGCCGTCCGGACGCGGGCGTGCACGCCCTTCACCAGGTCGACGACCTGCGAGATGTCGAAGTCGGTCGCCGCGCTGAGGTAGGCGTAGGCGTGAGCCGGGTCCATCCCGTAGCGGGCCGCCAGCAGCGCGATGGCCGCGCGGACGCACTTCTGCACGGCGACGTCCAGGTCCTCGTCCATCCCGGTGGGCACGAGGAACTCGCCGGTCTCCCCCATCGGCCCGAGCAGCTCCCCGAACGCCGCGATCGCCTCGGCGCGCGGGACGACCTCCAGGCGCACCCGGACGCGCAGGCTCGCCTCCATCGCCGTCAGCGCCACCTCGCCGTCGCCCTGCGCGAAGTGGGGATCGCCGACGTACGCGAGCGCGCCCGGGACCTGCACGGGAAGGTAGAGGCTGGTTCCGGCGGTCAGCAGTGCGATGTCGATGTTGCCCCCGTGCGCACCGGGCGGCACGGAGTGCGGGCGCTCCTCCCCTGCGACGGCGACGCCCATGATCCCGAGGAACGGCCGGAGCGGGAACCGGGCGGCCCGCTCTCCTCCCGGCACCAGCGGGATCACGCCGCGGAGACCGCCCTGCGCGTCCTCGTCGACGCGCGCGAAGACGCTGAACGGCCCCTCCTGCAGCGGGTACTCGCCCGGCAGCGCCCCGCGGCCGTGCCGGTTCGAGACGACTCCGTACGGCACGCGCGGCTCGGCCTCGAGGAGGGTCATCCGGAGCAGGTCCCCCGGCAGCGCTCCCCGGACGGCGATCGGCCCCGTGACCACGTGCGGCCCGTCCGTCTCGCCGTCGCGGAACGGCCCGTCCGCGGCGAGCGCGACCGCGTCGCGCAGCACCCCCTCCGGAGCGACTCCGTGGCGGCCGAAGAAGGCGACCGGATCGCGGCCCTGATCCTCCAGCACGCCCTCGTGGCTGAGCGTGTCGATGACGACCTCGGCCCCCGAGTCGACGGTGAGCACGGGCGCGTCCGCCGCGCACGGCAGGCGCCCCCACAGCACCGAACCCGGCTCGGCCGGCAGGTAGTCGACCCCCGGCGGCACTCCCTCACCGGGCTGCACCGCCCACTCCGTCCACCGCATGCGCGTCCGCCTCCCGCGCGGCCCGTCCGCGCCGTCCGACCCTAACCGCGCCGTGTTTCGAGCATGTGCACGCGTGTGCCACGATTCTCCAGACCCGCCCCCGACGACAGGACTCCCGTGTTCCGACGCCTGCGCACCCGCTCCGAGGGCGCGACCCTCGGCCTGATGCTCGCCCTCACCTTCTCGACCGGCATCATCGACGCCGTCGGGTACCTCGGGCTCGACCGCGTCTTCGCCGGCAACATGACCGGCAACGTCGTCATCCTCGGCATGGCCCTCTCCGGCGCGGCCGACCTGCCCGTGGTCGGGCCCCTGATCGCGCTGGGCGCCTTCATGATCGGCGCCGTGATCGGCGGCCGGGTGCTCCGCCCGGTGAAGAAGGGCTGGACCTCGCGCTCGACCTGGCTCTTCGCGGTGGTCGGCATCCTGCTCGGCGTCCTGGCGATCGTGCTCGCGGTCGTGCCTGAGCACCCCGAGCCGCTCGCCTTCACCGTCACCGGCGTGCTGGGCGGGGCGATGGGCCTCCAGGCCGCGACCGCCCGCCACCTCGCCGTCAAGGACGTCACGACGGTCGTCGTCACCTCGACGATCACCGGCCTCGCTGCGGACTCCCGCCTGGCGGGTGGTTCCGGTCAGCCGTGGTTCCGCCGCGCGGCGGCGATCGTCCTGATCGCCGCGGGTGCCGGAGTCGGCGCGCTCGCCCTGCTGGTCGGACTCTGGCTCGGCCTGGCGATCGCCGCGGTCATCACGCTCGTCGCGACGCTGCTGGGCGAGCTCGTCGTCCACTCCCGGTACGCTCCGGCGCCCGCCGACGCCGCCGCCTGAGGCGGCGCCTCCCGGCGCGTCAGCGCGGCAGTTGCTGGCAGTGCGGGCAGAGGTGCGAGGAGCGGTTCATGAACGGCACCCGCACGATCGCCGCGCCGCACCGGGCGCAGGGCTTCCCCGTCTGCCCGTAGGCGTGCAGGCTGTGCGAGAAGTAGCCGGAGGCACCGTTCACGTTCACGTACTGCGCATCGAAGCTGGTGCCGCCCTCGGCCAGCGCCCGTTCGAGCACCGAGCGCACCTCGGCGAAGAGGCGGCGGATGCGCGCCTCGCCGAGCGACGAGCTCGGCCGCTCCGGGTGCAGCTCCGCCGCCCACAGCGACTCGTCCGCGTAGATGTTCCCGATGCCGCTCACGAGCGTCTGGTCGAGCAGCGCCCGCTTGATCCCGCTGCTCCTCCTCGCCAGCGACGCGACGACCGAGCCCAGGTCGAAGGAGGGGTCGAGCGGATCGCGGGCGATGTGCGCGACCTGCGAGGGCACGGCGCGCAGCCAGCCGCCTCCGCGGACCTCCTCGCCCGCGTAGCCGCCCGGCTCTCCGTCCGGGGTCGGCACCAGAGCGTCGACCGCCATCGAGCCGAAGATCCGCTGGTCGACGAAGTGCAGGGCGAGCTCGCCGTGCTCGGGGTGCTCGATCCCGATCCGGATGCGCGCCAGCCGCGGCAGCGCCGCATCCGCCGTGCGCAGCAGCACCTGGCCGCTCATGCCGAGGTGCACCAGCAGCGCCTCGTCGCGGCCCGCGGGCAGCCAGAGGAACTTCCCGCGCCGCACCGCCGCTTCGAGCCGGCGTCCGACGAGCAGGCGCTCGAAGGTCCCGTGCGGATGCACGTGCCGCTTCAGCGAGCGCTCGTCGACGATCTCGACGCCGGTCACCAGGGAGCCGGTGACCGCGGGAGCGAGACCCGCCCGCACCACCTCGACCTCGGGCAGCTCGGGCACGGTCAGTCCGAGACCGCGGGAGCGGCGGGTGCGCCGGGGGCCGCCAGACGCGTCCACGCGTCGAGCGCGGCGGCCATCTCGGCCGCCTTCTTGCTCGTCCCCTCGCCGCGGGCGGTGACGAGTCCGCCGACGATCACGGTAGCGACGAACACCTTGTTGTGGTCGGGGCCGGTGGCGGCGATCTCGTAGCGCGGGGCCGGCGCACCGCGCTCGGCGGCCGCCTCCTGGAGGCTCGTCTTCGGGTCCATCGAGACGCCGAAGCGGAGCGGATCGGCCCGGAGGGGGGCGATCAGGCGCAGCACCAGGTCGCGGGCCGCGTCGGGCCCGGTGCCCAGGTAGACGGCGCCGATGATGGCCTCGACGGTGTCGGCGAGGATCGACGCCTTGTCGCGGCCGCCGGTCAGCTCCTCGCCGCGTCCGAGGCGGAGGAACTCGCCCAGGCCGATGCCGCGGGCGATCTCGGCGAGAGCGACGGTCGAGACGAGGCTCGCCCGGCGCTTGGCCAGGTCGCCCTCGCTGAGGGCGGGGTACTCGGTGTAGAGCATGACGGTCACGGCCTGCCCGAGGATCGAGTCGCCGAGGAACTCGAGGCGCTCGTTGTGCGGGATGCCGCCGTGCTCGAAAGCGAACGACCGGTGCGTCAGGGCGAGCTCGAAGAGCTCACCGTCGAGGCTCACGCCGAGCGTGGCCTCCAGACGCGACCGGTCGTCGCTGGAGGGTCGTGCGGAGGTCTGGTTCACCATGGACCGCGGTCCGTTCGTCGAGGGGCGGTGCGCCCCGCGCCGTGCGGACCAGGAGCGGGATCAGACGTCGGCGACCTTGCGGCCCTTGTACTCGAGGAACAGCGCGGTGCCCGCGGAGTCCTCGACGACCTTGGCACGGTGGGGAAGGCTGTAGACGACCTTGCCGTTCTCGATGGTCTTGACGAGGGTGGGGACCTCGGCCTTCCACTGCGAACGACGGGCGTGGGTGTTCGCGCGGGACTTCTTCCTCTTGGGAACAGCCATGATTCTCTCTTCTCTACCTCTAGTCGGATTCGGTGCGGGCGGTCGCGCCCTCACCGCTGTCTGCGGAAGCTCTGTCGGTGGAAGCTCCGGGCGCTGCGGCCCCGCCGTCCCCCTCGCTCAACCCTGCGAGCGCGGCCCACCGGGAGTCGCGCGGCGCCTCGGGTTCGGGCGTGGAGGAATCGGCCAGCCGCTCCCCCGTGACGGGGTCGAGGCCCGGACAGTCCGGCCGGCAGACCGGCTGGAACGGCAGCGACAGAACCACCGCATCCCTGACCAGAGGTTCAAGATCCACGTGGTCGTCGTGAACCTCATAGTCGAAAGCTTCGTCAGAAGAGTACGCGAAAAGTTCCTGGAACTCGACATCGACAGGCAGGGAGATGTCGGTCAGGCACCGGCTGCACTCGCCGTCGGCCCTCGCCGACACCTCGACACTGGCCAGGATCCCCTCGTGCACGGACTCGAGTCGGACGTCGAGATCGACGGCCGATCCCTTGCGGACCGCGACGATCCCCTCGCCGAACTGCTCCGGCGCCTCGAGCTCGAGGCGGTGCTCGCGCATCTCGCCCGGTCGCCTCACGAGGTCGCGCACGTTCACGGTGAACGGCGTCTTCTTGAAAGTAGTCACGGGGGTCCAGCCTACCCCTCCCGGCCCCCTCCGGGGCCGGAGGGGCCGGGAGAAGCCGGGAGGGGCGGAGTCCGGGCTCAGGCGCCGCCGGCCTCCAGCGTCACGTCGATCGGCGCGTAGTCGGCACCGCTCGTGTCCACTCCCTCGTCGGCGAGCTCCGCGAGCGCCTTCTCGACGTACTCGTTCGAGTAGGCGGTGGCGGGCGGGTCCGCGCTGATGATCGTCGCGCCCGTCTCGTTCTCCGTCTCCTTCGCGATGTCGACCGTCTGCTGCCACGCGGCCTCGTCGATCATCCCGACGCCGCTCGTCGAGGGCCAGATCAGCTTGTTGACCTCGTTGGTCATCCAGAGCTGGTGGCTGGTGCCGAGCGTGGATCCGGCCGCGGTGACGATGTCGGCCGCCGCCTGCGGATCGTCCTTCGCGAAGATCCAACCCTTGATCGAGGCCTTGATGAAGGCGACCGTCTGCTCGGCGTACGCGTCGTCGTCGGCGAGCCTGCCCGCGTCCGCCCAGATCGCGTCCTGGAGCATCGCGGTGCCCACGTCGTTCCAGCTGATGACGTTCAGATCGTCCGGCTGGTACAGCTCGCCTGTGGCGGGATTCACGGTCTCCAGGACCTGGGCGTACTCGTTGTAGGTCATCGCCTGGGCCGCGTCGATGTCGCCCGCGAGGAAGCCGTTCATGTCGAACTGCTGCTGCACCAGCGAGATGTCGTCGAGGGAGACGCCGTCCTTCTGCATGCCGGCGAACAGCTCCCACTCGTTGCCGTAGCCCCAGCTGCCCACGCTCTTCCCGGCGAGGTCGGCGGGCGAGGTGATCCCCTTGTCCTTGAAGGAGATCTGCGTGGTGGCGCTGCGCTCGAAGATCTGCGCGACGTCGGTGATCCCGGCCCCCTGCTCGATCGAGCCGAGGACCTTGGGCACCCAGGAGATCGCGTAGTCCGCGTCGCCCGAGGCGAGCACGTCCTGAGGGACGATGTCGCCGCCTCCCTCGGCGATCGTCACGTCGAGGCCTTCGTCCTCGTAGTAGCCCTGGTCGAGCGCGTCGTAGTACCCGGCGAACTGCGCCTGGGCCACCCACTGCAGCTGCAGGGTGACCGGCGTGAGGCCGCCGGAGCCGGAGTCCGACCCCGGGTCGGAGCCGCCGGAGGCGCTGCAGCCGGTGAGCGCGAGGCCCACGGCCGCGAAGGCGGCGGTCGTCGTCAGGGTGATGCGGGTGCGTCTGGTCACGGGTCCTCCTGGTGCGGTCTGCGGGGTCGCCGGTGCGGCGCGCCCCGTGGTGCGGCGGTGCAGGTGGTGCTGTGGTGCAGGTGGCGCTGATGATGCGGGCGGTGCGGATGGTGCGTCGGGTGGAGTCGGGAATCGGGAGTCGGGAATCGGGAGGACCGAGGAGGGTGCGGGGACGCGCGGCGCCGCGCTCAGCGCAGCCGGCTGCGGCGCAGCGCGAACGCCTCGAGCGCGGCCGTCACGCAGTAGAACGCGAGGCCGACGAGCACGGCGCCCAGGACGTAGGCGTAGGCGAGCGCGTAGTCGCTGCCCGAGGACGCCGTCGTGATCGACTTGCCGAGCCCGCCCACGGGTCCGCCGAAGTACTCGGCGACCAGCGCCGAGATCACCGCGAGCGAGGAGGCGATGCGGAGCCCCGTGAAGACGTAGGGCACCGCTCCCGGCAGCGTGATCGTGCGGGCGGTCTGCCAGGGGGTCGCCGCGTAGGCCTTCAGCAGGTCGCGGTGCACCGGAGCGGCCTGCCGCAGCCCGCGCAGCGTCGTCACGTACACCGGCACGAACACGGCGAGCGCCGCGACGAGCTGCCTCGCGGTCTCGGCGTTCGCTCCGAACATCGTGTAGAGCACCGGAGCGAGGGCGACGATCGGCACGACGGCGGCCGCGGCCACGATCGGCGCGACCAGTCCGTCGAAGACCCGCGCGAGCGCCGAGAGTCCGGCGACCACGACCGCCAGCACTGCGCCGACCAGCAGGCCGACCAGCGCGTTGCGGCCGGTCACCGCGCTGCCCTCGGCGACGGAGCCGAGGTTCGTGGCGAACTCCCGTCCGATCGCCAGCGGCGACGGGAGCACGAACGGCTGGATCGCCAGAGCGGTGACCCCGGCCTGCCAGAGCAGGACCGCGGCGATCCCGAGCACGACCGGCGCGAGCACGCTGCGCGCCAGCGCCGTCGTGCTCACCGGTTCTCCACTCCGCGCGGCACGGCGGCGGGATCGCCGTGCAGCAGCTCGCGCACGGCGCTCACGTCGCGGAAGAACGCCGTGTCCTCCCTGACCGCCGCGTCGCGCTCGGATGCTCCGGGGAGTCCGACCGGGAGGACGTCGCGGATCCTTCCCGGCCGCGGCGACATCACCACGACGCGGTCCGAGAGGAACACCGCCTCCGGGATCGAGTGGGTGACGAAGACGACGGCGGCGCCGGTCTCGCGCCGGATCCGCAGCAGCTCCGTCTGCATCCGCTCGCGGGTCATCTCGTCGAGCGCCCCGAACGGCTCGTCCATGAGGAGCAGGCGCGGGCTCTCGGCGAGCGCCCGCGCGATGGCGACGCGCTGCTGCATCCCGCCGGAGAGCTGGTCCGGGTAGGAGTCGGCGAAGTCGCCGAGCCCGACCAGCGCCAGCAGCTCGTCGACGCGCGAGCGCCGGGCGGTCGCGGCGACGCCGTGCAGCTCCAGCGGCAGGGCGATGTTCGCCCGGATCGTGCGCCACGGCAGGAGGCCCGCCTGCTGGAACGCGATCCCGTAGTCCTGGTCGAGCCTCGCCTGCCGGGCCGTCTTGCCGAACACGGCGATCGAGCCGGAGTCCGGCTCGTCGAGGTCGGCGATCAGCCGCAGCAGCGTCGACTTGCCGCAGCCGGACGGGCCGATCAGCGAGACGAACTCCCCCGCGGCCACCTCGAGCGAGACGTCCTGGAGCGCCGTGACGCTCGCGGCGCGAGCGGTGGTGAAGGTCCTCGTGACGGAGTCGACGACGACCGCGGATCCTGCAGGGCTCATGCGGGCTGCTCCCCTCGGCGGTACGGACGGAGGAGGGTGCCGAGCAGAGCGACGGCGCCGGCGGCCGCGAGGCCCACCAGCACCGCCCCGAGGATCGGCGCCCAGGGCTTGGCGGGGTCGCCTCCGGCAGCGGAGGCGAACTCGATGATCATGCGGCCGATCCCGCCGCGCAGGCCGATCGAGACCTCGGCGACGATCGTGCCGACGACGGCGCTGACCGCTCCGAGCCGGAGGGCCGGCAGCAGGTAGGGCACGCTCGCCGGCAGCCTCAGGCGCACCAGCGTCTTCCACCAGCCGACGCCGTAGACGTGCATCAGCTCGACCTGGTGGGCCGTCGGCGAGCCGAGCCCGCGGAGCGCCCCGATCGAGACGGGGAAGAACGCGAGGTAGGAGGCGATCAGGGCCACCGACATCCAGTTCTCCCAGGTCACCGGTCCGAGCTCGAGCTGCGACCCCCAGCGCCGCACCAGTGGGGCGATCGCGATCAGGGGCACCGTCTGGCTCAGCACGATCCAGGGCAGCACCGCCGACTCCGCCGTGCGGAACCGCTGCATCAGGAGAGCCAGGAGCAGCCCCACGACCGTGCCGACGACCCAGCCGACCGCGGCGATCCCGAGCGAGAAGGCGCTCGCCCCCAGGACGGCCGACCAGAGCGCCGGGGCGTTCCGCGCTCCGGTGACCGGCTCGCCGAGCCGGGCCGCGATCTCCCAGAGGTGGGGCATCGCGATGGCGCTCGTGCGCGGGAGCACCGTGACTCCTCCGACGACCACCCCGGCCTCGGGCCCGAGCGCCTTCCAGCCCTCCCACACGAGCGCGAGCAGGAGGAGCCCGCCGGCGCCGAGCACGAGCCCGCGCGCGAGGGCCGGTCTCATGCGCGGGCCACGATGTGCTCGCGCAGCTCCGGGATGACCCGCTCGCCGTACACGCGCAGCGTCTCCTCCTTGTTGTCGTGCTGGAGGTATCCCGCGAACTGCGTCACGCCGATGTCGGCGAGCGCCCGGAGCTTCTCGACGTGCTCGTCCGCCGTGCCCAGCACGCAGAAGCGCTCCACGATCTCGTCCGGCACGAAGGCGGTGTGGCTGTTGCCCGCGCGGCCGTGCTCGTTGTAGTCGTAGCCCTCGCGCCCGGCGATGTAGTCCGTCAGCGCCTGCGGCACCGCTCCGGAGGCGCCGTAGCGGCCCACGATGTCGGCCACGTGGTTGCCGACCATCCCGCCGAACCAGCGGCACTGGTCGCGCATGTGCTCCCGGTCGATGCCGATGTACATCGGCGCCGCGACGCAGAACTGCAGCGACTCGGGATCCCGGCCGGCGTTCGCCGCCGCCTCCTTGACGGCGCCGATCATCCAGCGCGCGATGTCCACGTCGGCCAGCTGCAGGATGAAGCCGTCGCCGACCTCGCCCGCGAGCTTCAGGGCGAGCGGGCCGTAGGCGGCCACCCACATCTCCAGGGACGAGCCCCGGCTCCACGGGAACTGCAGCGTCTGGCCGTTGTACTCGACCGGACGGCTGTTGGCGAGCTCGCGGATGACGTGGATCGACTCCCGCAGCGTCTTGAGCGTCGTCGGAGCTCCTCCGGTCACCCTCACCGCCGAGTCGCCGCGTCCGATCCCGCACACCGTGCGGTTCCCGTACATCTCGTTGAGCGTCGCGTGCAGCGAGGCGATGACCGTCCAGTCGCGCGTGGCGGGGTTGGTGACCATCGGGCCGACCGTGATCCGGTGCGTCCTCTCGAGGATCTGCGAGTAGATCACGTAGGGCTCCTGCCAGAGCAGGTGCGAGTCGAAGGTCCACGCGTAGTCGAAGCCGTGCGTCTCCGCGAGGACGGCGAGCGCGACGGTGCGCGAGGCGGGCGGGTTGGTCTGGAGGACGACTCCGAAGTCCATGGGGTTCCTTCTGCTCGATCAGGTGCTGGCTCGGATCGGGTGCCGGCTCAGATCAGGTACTGGCTCAGACCGCGCGGGATGTACGCCCCGTCGCCCTTCGTGCCGACGTAGGAGCCGTCGTCGACGACGACCCTGCCGCGGGAGATCACCGTGTCGACGTGGCCGTCGATCTCGAAGCCCTCCCAGGCGGAGTAGTCCATGTTCATGTGGTGGCTGCGGCCCTGGCCGATCCCGATCGAGGTGTGCCCGCTCGGGTCGTAGACGACGACGTCGCCGTCGGCCCCGGGCTGGATGACGCCCTTCCTCCCGTACATCCCGAACATCCGCGCCGGGGTGGTCGAGGTCAGCTCGACCCAGCGCGGCAGGGAGATCTGCCCCGACACCACGCCCTGGTACATCAGGTCCATCCGGTGCTCCACCGAGCCGATGCCGTTGGGGATCTTCGAGAAGTCGCCGATCCCCATGTCCTTCTGGCCCTTCATGCAGAAGGGGCAGTGATCGGTCGAGACCATCTGGATGTCGTTGGTGCGCAGCGACTGCCACATGTGGTGCTGATGCCCCTCCGCCTTCGAGCGCAGCGGCGTGGAGCACACCCACTTCGCGCCCTCGAAGCCCGGCGCGCCGAGCTGCTCCTCGAGCGAGAGGTAGAGGTACTGCGGGCAGGTCTCCCCGAAGACGTTCATGCCGCGGTCGCGGGCCTGGGCGATCTGCTCCACCGCCTGCTTCGCGGAGACGTGCACCACGTACAGCGGCGCGCCGGTGAGGTCGGCGATCATGATCGCCCGGTGCGTCGCCTCCTCCTCCGCCTGCCAGGGGCGAGAGGTGCCGTGGAAGTACGGCGCGGTGTTCCCGGCGGCGAGGGTCTGCTTCACCAGTTCGTCGATGAGGGCGCCGTTCTCGGCGTGCATCATCATCATCGCGCCGTTCTCCGCGCCCTTCTGGAACGCCCGGAGGATCTGCCCGTCGTCCGAGAGGAACACGCCCTTGTAGGCCATGAACAGCTTGAAGCTGGTCACCCCCTCGCGCATCAGCTCGTCCATCGCGACGAGCGAGGAGTCCTGCACGTCCGAGAGGATCTGGTGGAAGCCGTAATCGATCGCGCAGTTGCCGGCCGCCTTCTCCTGCCACGCCTGGAACCGGTCGACGACGCTCTCGCCCGGGTACTGCACCACGAAGTCGACGATCGACGTCGTGCCGCCCCAGGCCGCGGCGCGCGTGCCGGTCTCGAAGGTGTCCGAGGCGGAGGTGCCGCCGAACGGCATCTCCATGTGCGTGTGCGCGTCGACCCCGCCCGGGATGACGTACTTGCCGCGCGCGTCGATCACCCGGTCGACGTGGGCCGCCAGGTCGAAGCCCATCAGCGTGGAGCCGGGGGCGAGGACGGCGGCGATGGTCTCGCCGTCGATCAGGACGTCTGCGGCTCCGGTGCCGGTCGCGTTGACGACCGTCCCGCCGGTGATGAGGGTCTTCATCGGTCTTCCCCGTCTCGGTCTGCGGTCACGGCTTCGGGATGCTGGTGTACGACTCCGGCCGGCGGTCCCGGTAGAACTGCCAGTCGTCGCGCATCTCCTGCACCATGTCCATCTCGAGGTCGCGGATCAGGATCTCCTCGGCCTCGCCCGAGCCCCGCTCGCCGACGAACTCCCCGCGCGGATCGATGATCTGGCTGGTGCCGTAGAAGTCGACCGCGAGGTCGCCGTACTCGTTGTCCTCCCGGCCGACGCGGTTGGGCTGCAGCACGAAGTAGCCGTTCGCCACCGCGGCCGCCGGGCCCTCGACCTCCCAGAGGCGGTTCGACAGGCCGGGCTTGGTGGCGTTGGGGTTGAAGACGAGGTGGGCGCCGTTCAGGCCCAGCTCCCGCCAGCCCTCCGGGAAGTGGCGGTCGTAGCAGATGTGGACGCCGACCTTGCCGACGGCGGTGTCGAAGACCGGGTAGCCGAGGTTCCCGGGCCGGAAGTAGAACTTCTCCCAGAAGCGGTCCAGGTGCGGGATGTGGTGCTTGCGGTACTTGCCGAGGATCGTCCCGTCGGCGTCGACCACGACCGCGGTGTTGTAGTAGACGCCGGTCTGCTCCTCCTCGTAGATCGGGAGAATCATCACCACGCCCAGCTCCTTCGCGAGGGCCGCGAAGCGCTGCACGATCGGCCCGTCGGCGGGCTCGGCGTAGCGGTAGTACTTCTTGTCCTGGGTGATGCCGAAGTACGGGCCGTAGAACAGCTCCTGGAAGCAGACGATCTGCGCGCCGTCGGCTGCGGCGTCCCGGGCCATCCGCTCGTGCTTGTCGAGCATCGACTCCTTGTCGCCGGTCCAGGTCGTCTGGGTGATCGCTGCGCGGACGATGGTCATCGGTACCTCCATGCTCGGGCGTCCCTGTCCGGCTCCGGTCGTGCTCCGCCGGGCGGTGCGGAGCCGGGGACGTGGACCCACTGTGGTCCCCGCCGGGCCCGAAGGCAATGACGGACCGTCCGGCTCCGGGGACAGGGCTTCATCGTCGGGGTTCGACGTTTCCCCGGTGTTTCCGGCGCGGATCCGCAGCATTAAGGCTCGCCGGGGGAGGAATCCGTCGGTGCCGCTAGCGTGGGCGGATGCGCATCACGATCCTGGCCGGAGGCGTCGGCGGCGCCCGCTTCACCTCGGCGGTCCGCGAGCACCTCCGCGATCTCGAGGCCGCCGGCGGCGAGGCGAGCGAGATCACCGTCGTCGTCAACACCGGCGACGACATGTGGCTCACCGGCCTCAAGGTCTGCCCCGACCTCGACTCGATCACCTACGCGCTCGGCGGAGTGAACGACACGGAGCGCGGCTGGGGGCGGGCCGGCGAGAGCGAGCGGGTCTCGGCCGAGCTCACCGCCTTCGGCGTCGGCTGGCCGTGGTTCACCCTGGGCGACCTCGACCTCGGCACCCACATCGCCCGCAGCTCGATGCTGCGCGACGGCCTCACCCTCTCGGAGGCGACCGCGCGGATCACCGCCCGCTGGCCGCTGGGGGTCCGCCTGCTGCCGATGTCGGACCAGGACGTCGAGACCCACGTCGAGGTCGACCTTCCCGGCGAGGGCGTGCGGCTCCTCCACTTCGAGGAGTGGTGGGTGCGGCTTCGGGCGTCAGCGCCCGCGCGCCGCTTCGTCCAGCAGGGGGTGGAGAGCGCCCGCCCCGCCCCGGGCGTGCTGGAGGCGATCGCCGACACCGACGCGGTGCTCGTCGCGCCCTCCAATCCCGTCGTCTCGATCGGCACGATCCTCGGAGTGCCCGGGATCGCGGACGCCCTCCGCCGGACCTCCGCACCCGTCGTGGGCGTCTCCCCCGTCATCGGAGGCGCGGTGGTGCGCGGCATGGCCGACGCCTGCCTCGCCGCGATCGGCGTCGAGACCTCCGCCGAGGCCGTCGGCCGGCACTACGGAGCCCGGAGCGGGGGCGGCCTCCTCGACGCCTGGCTCGTCGGCGAGGAGGACGCGGACGCGGTCCCGGCGCTCGAGTCGGCGGGGCTCCGCGCCCGCTCCGTGCCGCTCTGGCTGACCGGCCGGGACGCCTCCGTGCGGCTCGCCGCCGACGCTCTCGCCGCCGCGAGGGGCTGAGCGGAGCCTCCTCCCGGGGCCGCGGACCGCGTGTCGCAGCGCGGATGCGGTCACGCCTCCCACGGGGCGCCCCGTTCCCTTGTACGGTCGGAGGCGGACGAACTCCCCGATTCACCCCCGCACCGGACCCGGAATCCCTCGGTCGCGCCCCCGACCGCGTCCTCACCACGTCTCCGAGCCCTGCGGAACCGCGTGCCGTCCCGTCAGGAGGAAACCATGGAGCCCAGCTCGAGGATCAGCACCGAGCGGATCGAGCCCGACATCGTGGTGATCCGCCCCGTCGGCCGGCTCGACCTGTCCACTGCGTGGGAGCTCGAAGCGGTCCTCCAGCGTGCGCTCGAGGCGGGAGAGGTCCGCGTGGTCGTCGACCTGGCGGCCGTCGAGTTCCTCGACTCGTCCGGGCTCGGCGTCCTCGTCGCCGGACTCAAGGAGGCGCGGAAGGCGGGCGGCGAGCTGCGCGTGGCCGCCGCCGGCGAGCAGCCCGCCATGGTGCTCGGCCTGTCCAACCTCGACCGCCTGCTCGGGAGCGCCGAGACCGTCGAGGAGGCCTATCGTGCCTGAGCGCTCCTTCGTCGTGCGGACGCCGCCCGAGGACGGCGTCACCGCCGTCCACGAGGCGCTCGAGGAGCTGTGGCTCGAGGAGCCGGGCGTCGCGCCGGTCGACCGGATGTCGTTCGAGACCGCGCTGGTCGAGCTGACCTCGAACATCGTCCAGCACGCCCGGTCGTACCGGCACATCATCTGCCTGGTCGAGATCCGCGTCGACGCGACCGAGCTGCGCGCCTCGCTCAACGACTCCGCCGAGGAGGCGCCCGCCGAGGTCGCCGACCCCCGCGACATGCCGGACGAGTGGGACGAGGCAGGCCGCGGGATCCCGTTCATCCACGCCCTCGTCACCGAGTTCTCCTACCGCCGTGTCGACGGGCAGAACCTCTGGGCACTCGCCCGGACCCGCACGTGAGCGAGCCGACCGAGCGCGCCCGCCTCGCCGCGATCGCCGAGCTCGGGATCGGCCTGAGCACCCCCCAGGAGCGCTTCGACAGGATCACCCGCATCGCCCGCCGGCTCCTGCGCGTCCCCCTCGCCGAGATCAACATCCTCGAGGAGTCGACGCAGTTCACGAAGTCGCCCCAGCGCTCGGCGCGGGCGAGCAGGATGCTGCGCGCCGACTCGATGTGCGACGTCACGGTCCAGCAGGGCGACATCCTCGTCGTCGAGGACGCCACCGCCGATCCGCGGTTCGCCGACCGCGGAGTCGTCACCGGATCCCCTCACGTGCGCTTCTACGCGGGCCGCCCGCTCGTCGTCGGGGACGGCCTCCGCGTCGGCACGATCTGCATCATCGACAGCGAGGTGCGCGGCTTCTCGGAGGAGGAGCGCGAGATCCTCGAGGACCTCGGCCGGTGGGCCGAGCGGGAGCTGCGCGAGATCGCCTTCTCCGGACGCGCGAGCGAGACGCAGGAGCGGCTCCGGCCCCAGCGCCTCGACCTCGGCGAGTGGAGCCTCGACTCGCTGACCACGCCGCTGCACGACGTCGCCGGCGACTACACGGCGTGGCGCCGCAGCGGGGACGACCTCTCCCTCGAGCTGGTCGACGTGATGGGCAAGGGGGTCTCGGCGGCGATCGTCGCCTCCGCGATCCGCTCCGCGTTCCAGGCGCGGCCGGAGCTCCCTCCCGCGGCAGCCGTCGAGGCCGTCAACCGCCAGCTCCTGCCCGACCTGACCGCGACCGGGATGTTCGCGACCGCACTGATCGCCCGGGTCGACCTCGCGAGCGGCGCCGTCGCGTTCGTGGACAGCGGCCACGGCCTCACCCTCCTGCTGCGCGCCGACGGCACCTCGGAGCGGCTCGCCTCCACCGGCGTCCCGCTCGGCATCGCCGCCGACGTCTCCTGGGAGGAGGAGCAGCGCGTGCTCGCCCCCGGCGACGCGCTCTTCTCCTGCAGCGACGGCCTGCTCGACGTCTTCGGCGGGCGCCTCGACGCGCTCGACCGTCTCGCCGAGCTGGTGCGGAGCAACGACGACCCCGCTCTCTTCGAGCGTCTGCATGCTCTCGCAGACGACGCGCACGACGATGTGACAGCGTTGGTGCTGCGGCGCTCCGCAGCGCCCGCCCCCTCCTGATCCTGATCGAAAGGACCTCCCCCATGCCTGGTGCACTCGTCCTCGCCGGCGGCGGCCTCGCCGGAATCGCCTGGGAGCTCGGCGTCCTCCGCGGCCTCGCCGACGCCTCCCCCGAGGCGGCCCGCCTCCTACTCGATCCGTCGACGACCTTCATCGGCACCTCCGCGGGCTCCGCGGTCGCCGCGCAGCTGAGCACCGGCACCGGCCTCGACGAGTCGTACGAGGCCCAGCTCCAGGAGGAGTCCGCCGAGATCGGAGCGGACGTCGACGGTGAGCGCCTCCAGGCCCTCTTCGCCGCGGCCGTCGAGGGCGCGACCTCGCCCCAGGACGCGCGGCGCCGCATCGGCACCCTCGCGCTCGAGGCCGAGACGCTCCCCGAGGACACGCGCCGGGCCGTCATCTCGGCCCGCGTGGGCGACGCCGACTGGCCCGAGCAGCGTCTGCTCATCACCGCGGTCGACACGGCCACCGGCGAGCTGCGCGTGTTCGACCGCGAGAGCGGTGTCGGCCTCGTCGACGCGATCTCCGCCAGCTGCGCCGTCCCCGGGGTCTGGCCACCCGTCAGCATCGACGGCGTGCGCTACATGGACGGCGGCGTGCGCTCCGGCAGCAACGCCGACCTCGCCGCGGGAGCCGACTGGGTCCTGATCGTCACTCCGCTGCCGGGAGTCGGCACGCCCGGCGCGGGCCTGATCCCGACCGGCGAGCTCGACGCCCTCGCGGACTCGCGGGTCGAGGTGCTCTACGCCGACGAGGAGTCGGTGCGCGCCTTCGGCCCGAACTCGCTCGACCCGGCCGTCCGCGCCGCCTCCGCCCGCGCCGGACGTGCTCAGGGCGCCCGTCTCGCCTCTCGGATCGCCGCGCTGGTCGGCGCCGAGTAGCCGGTCTCAGCGCCGCACGCTATAGCGCGTGAAGACCGTGCCGTCGGCGAAGCGGTGCTCCTCGCGCAGGTCGAGGCGCGCGTGGAACCCGCACGGGAGGAAGTGGGTCCCGCCGCCCACCGCCACCGGCACCGTGTAGACCTGCACCTCGTCGACGATCCCGGCGAGCAGCGCGTGCCGGGCGAGGGTCGGCCCGCCGATCGAGACGTCGTGGTCGGCGGCGCTGACCTGCGCGGCGACGACGACCGGGTCGAACCCGCCCTCGACGCGGGTGCGGCGGGTCTCGGCCGACTCCAGCGTCGTCGAGTACACGACCTTGTCGGCCGCCCGCCACATCTCCTGGAAGTCGCGGATGAACGCGAACTCCTCCGCCAGTGCCCAGGTCTGCTCCCACGCGCGCATGACCTCGTACATGCGCCGCCCGTACAGGTACGTGCGCACCCGCCCGTCGCGCTCCGTGATGAAGCGGTGCACGGCGGGTCGCGGCTCCGCCCAGGCGAATCCGCCGTCCGCGTCGTTCACGTAGCCGTCGAGCGACGCGATCGAGCTGTAGATGAGCGCGCCCACGTCGGCCTCTCTCCGTGGCCGGCTTCGGGACCGCCCACGGGCGCGACCGTAGGCCTCCCGCCTCCGTCCGGCAATGTCCGCCGGGTCCTCTGGCGCGGATCGACGGACCGATGCCGCTCCCGACGGCGCTCCCGGCGGTCGGCGCCCCCTCCCGGACCGCGTACCGTGGTCGTGCCGCAGGGAGCGGCCGTGAAGGGTTCGGGATGAAGATCAGCCAGCTGCGCCACTTCGTGGCGGTCGCCGAGGAGCTGCACTTCGTGCGCGCCGCCGAGCGCCTCGGCATCTCGCGGCAGAAGCTCGACTCCTCCGTCGCCGCCGTCGAGCTCGACCTCGGCAAGCCGCTCTTCGAGCCCGGTGCCGCCGCCACGACCCTCACCGCGGCCGGGCGGCAGCGCCTCGCCTCGGCCCGCGAGGAGCTCGCCGCGCTCGGCGACGAGCCGGAGGCGGCCCCGAAGTCGGGAGGCAAGGCCAAGGCCTCCAAGGGGACCGGGCGCGCGCCGATCGTCAAGGGCCAGCCCAAGCCCTACAAGCGCCGGCAGTCCCGCTGACGCGCAGTGTCCGATCGCCGGAGGTGGTGGGCCCTACCGGGCTCGAACCGATGACATCCACGGTGTAAACGTGGCGCTCTACCAACTGAGCTAAAGGCCCCCGCCGCGGGCGCACCCGCGGACGATCGACTCGATCCTACGGCAGGCGGAGCGGCCCCCTGCGGGCACTAGCCTCGGCACATGACCGCCGACAGCGACTCCCGGGCGAGGCGGCGCGCCGAGAGCCGCTGGCCCGCCTCCGCCGCGATCCTGGTGGCCGTCGCCCTGAACGTGGCCGGCCACAGCGCCGACACCTCGGTGGTCCGCCTCGTCGCCGCCGGCATCACGCTCGCGCTGCTCGTGCCGCTGTTCGTCGTCAACCCGCACCGGCTCGACAGCGAGACGCGCTGGTCGCGCGGGGTCTCCATCGCCCTGGCGGTCGTGCTCGCCGTGGCGAACCAGGTGAACGTGGTCGCCGTGGTGATCGACCTCGTCGACGGGACGGCCGACGGCCCGCCGCTGCTGCTCACCGCACTCCAGGTCTGGGTCACCAACGTCGTCGCGTACGCGCTGCTGTTCTGGGAGCTCGACCGCGGCGGTCCGGTCGCCCGCGGAACGCTTCCCCGCACCGAGCTGCCGGCGGCCGACTTCGCCTTCCCGCAGGACACCTACCGCGACACCGCGCCCGAGGTCGCCGCGACCTCCTCCGAGCGCGCCGACTGGCGGCCCGGCTTCGTGGACTACCTCTCGGTCTCGACGACGAACACCATGGCGTTCAGCCCGACCGACACGATGCCGCTGTCGAGCCGGATGAAGCTCCTGATGATCGCCGAGGCGTTCACCGGATTCGTCCTGCTGGCCCTCGTGATCTCCCGGGCCGTCAACATCCTCAGCTGACGACCGGGGCGGTCCGCCTCCGGAGGGTCAGACGTGCGCGGGGGCGAGCGCGTCGATGGCGGCGCGGTAGGCGTCGATCGAGCGAGGCTCGCCCGGGGCGGTCATGAACGTGTCCCGGATGACGCCGGCCTTGTCGATGAGGAAGGTCGCGCGGGTCGCGTAGCCCTTCGCCTCGGTGAACACGCCGTACTGCTTGGCGACGTCGCCGTGCGGCCAGAAGTCGGAGAGGAGCGTGAAGTCGTAGCCCTGCTTCTCGCCCCAGGCGCGCAGTGTGTGCTTGGAGTCGACCGAGATGCCGATCAGCTCCACGTCGGCGTGCTCGAAGAGGGAGAGGTTCTCGCGCAGCGCGCAGAACTCGCCCGTGCAGGTGCCGGAGAAGGCGAGGGGGAAGAACACCAGGGCGACGTTGCGCCGCCCGTGGAAGTCGCCCAGCTGGATGCGCTCGCCGTACTGGTTCGCGAGTTCGAAGTCGGGAGCCAGGGTCAGCTTCTCGAGAGCCATCGGTCCGATGTCCTTCCGTGCGCACGAGAGTCGCGCGAGCACGAGGGGCAATGCTAGACCCGCTCCGCGCAGACTCCAAGGAACGGCCCGTCTCCCCCGATCACGGGCCGGTCGACGCGTCCCGTCTGGCGCTCTCCTACAGTCGTCGGCGCCCATTCCTCGTGGATCACCACAGTGCGATTCCAGGTTCGGGGCACAGGAATCGCTAGGCTGACGGAGGTGCCCGCGCGCGGCTCGTCATCCGAGCCCCGGATCCGCGGATCCGCACCGCTTCATGAGAGTGATGTCTCGGGCACGATCTGCCCCCAGAGAGAGGTCGAGGGTGACTGTTAACGATCAGGACCCGTATTCCGTCGGTCACGTGGACTCGGACCCCGAGGAAACGTCGGAGTGGAACGAGTCGCTCGATGCGCTCGTCGAGGAGCGGGGCCGGGGTCGCGGGCGCGACGTCATGCTCAGCCTCCTCAAGCGCTCCAAGGAGCTCCACCTCGGCGTGCCGATGGTGCCCACCACGGACTACATCAACACCATCGCGCCCGAGAACGAGCCCGACTTCCCGGGCGACGAGGACGTCGAGCGCCGCTACCGCGCGTGGATCCGCTGGAACGCGGCCATCCTCGTGCACCGCGCGCAGCGTCCCGGCATCGGGGTCGGCGGCCACATCTCGACGTACGCGTCGAGCGCCTCGCTGTACGAGGTCGGCTTCAACCACTTCTTCCGCGGCCAGGACCACCCGGGCGGCGGCGACCAGATCTTCATCCAGGGCCACGCCTCCCCCGGCCCGTACGCGCGCGCCTTCCTCGAGGGACGCCTGAGCGAGCACCAGCTCGACGGATTCCGCCAGGAGAAGTCGCACCGGGGCGGCGGGCTCTCCAGCTACCCGCACCCGCGGCTCATGCCGGAGTTCTGGCAGTTCCCGACCGTGTCGATGGGCCTCGGCCCGATCAACGCCATCTACCAGGCGCAGGCGAACAAGTACCTCACCAACCGCGGCATCAAGGACGCCTCCGACCAGCAGGTCTGGGCGTTCCTCGGCGACGGCGAGATGGACGAGGTCGAGTCGCGTGGTCAGCTCCAGGTCGCCGCGAACGACGGCCTCGACAACCTGAACTTCATCGTCAACTGCAACCTCCAGCGCCTCGACGGACCCGTCCGCGGCAACGGCAAGATCGTGCAGGAGCTCGAGTCGTACTTCCGCGGCGCAGGCTGGAACGTCATCAAGCTCATCTGGGGCCGCGAGTGGGACGACCTGCTCGCCCGCGACACCGAGGGCGCGCTGCTCGACCTGATGAACAAGACGCCCGACGGCGACTTCCAGACCTACAAGACGGAGGACGGCGCCTACGTCCGCGAGAACTTCTTCGGCCGCGACCCGCGCGCCAAGAAGCTCGTCGAGGGCTACTCCGACGAGCAGATCTGGGGCCTGCGCCGCGGCGGCCACGACTACCGCAAGATCTACGCGGCCATGAAGGCCGCGACGGAGCACAAGGGCCAGCCCACCGTCATCCTCGCCCACACCATCAAGGGCTACGGTCTCGGCCGCAGCTTCGAGGGCCGCAACGCGACCCACCAGATGAAGAAGATGACGCTGGACAACCTCAAGTCGTTCCGCGACACCATGCGCATCCCGATCACGGACGCGCAGCTCGAGGAGAACCCCTACCTCCCGCCGTACTACCACCCCGGTCAGAACGACGAGGCGATCGAGTACCTGCAGGAGCGCCGCCGCGCGCTCGGCGGCTACCTCCCCGAGCGCCGCTCGAAGTACACGCAGCTGAACCTTCCCGAGGACTCGGCCTACGCGGTCGGCAAGAAGGGCTCCGGGACTCAGGAGATCGCCACCACCATGGCGTTCGTCCGCATCCTGAAGGACATCCTCCGCTCGAAGGACTTCGGCAACCGCGTCGTCCCGATCATCCCGGACGAGGCGCGCACCTTCGGCATGGACGCGTTCTTCCCGAACGCGAAGATCTACAACCCGCGCGGCCAGCACTACACGTCGGTCGACCGCGAGCTCCTCCTGGCCTACAAGGAGAGCCCGCAGGGCCAGATCCTCCACGTCGGCATCAACGAGGCGGGCGCCCTCGCGGCGTTCACCGCGATCGGCACCTCGTACTCGACGCAGGGCGAGCCGCTCATCCCGGTCTACGTCTTCTACTCGATGTTCGGGTTCCAGCGCACGGGCGACGCGATCTGGGCGGCCGGCGACATGATGTCGCGCGGCTTCATGATCGGCGCCACCGCGGGACGCACCACGCTGACCGGCGAGGGCCTCCAGCACGCGGACGGGCACTCCCCGATCCTCGCGGCGACCAACCCCGCCGTCGTGAGCTACGACCCGGCCTACGGGTACGAGATCGCGCACATCGTGCAGTCCGGACTCGAGCGCATGTACGGCGGGAAGCACACCGACCCGAACGTCATGTACTACATCACGGTCTACAACGAGCCGATCGTGCAGCCGAAGGAGCCGGAGGACGTCGACGTCGAGGGCATCGTCCGCGGCATCCACCGCATCTCCTGGGGCCAGTGGGACGGGCCGAAGGCCCAGCTCCTCGCCTCGGGCGTCGCGGTGCCGTGGGCGATCGAGGCGCAGAAGCTCCTCGCTGAGGACTGGGGCGTCTCGGCGGACGTCTGGTCGGTCACCTCGTGGAACGAGCTGCGCCGCGACGGCATCAAGGCCGAGCAGCACAACTTCCTCCACCCCGAGGACGCCGAGCAGGTGCCGTACGTGACGCAGAAGCTGGCCGACGCGAAGGGCCCCTTCGTCGCCGTCTCGGACTTCTCGCACCAGGTCCCCGACCAGCTGCGCCAGTTCATCCCGGGCGACTTCGCGACGCTCGGCGCGGACGACTTCGGCTTCTCGGACACCCGTGCGGCGGCGCGGCGCTACTTCCAGATCGACGGCCCCTCGGTCGTCGTGCGGACGCTGCAGCTGCTCGCCAAGCGCGGCGAGGTCGACCCCTCGCTCGCCGTCCAGGCGATCGAGAAGTACCGCCTCCTCGACGTCAACGCCGGCACCACCGGCAACGCGGGCGGCGAGAGCTGACGGACGAGTCCGTGCTCTCGCAGGAACCCGCACCGTCGAGTGCGCGGGGTCCTGCTCCTGCGGCGGAGCGTCCGGCCACCCGGCCGGGCGCTCCCCGCACGAAGGAGCAGACCCTCGCCTGGCTGCGCACCCTCGCCGGTGAGCTCTCGACGCAGACGATCAAGCGACTCGAGGACACGCTGCCCTGGTACGGCAGCATGCCCCCCGGTCGGCGCTCGGCGGTCGGCCTCGTCGCCCAGGCCGGCATCACCTCGTTCATCTCGTGGTTCGACGACCCGTCGGCCACGCCGTGGATCGCGGCGGACGTGTTCGGAGCCGCTCCCCGCGAGCTGCTGCGCTCCGTCTCGCTGACGCAGACGCTGCAGCTGATCAAGGTGACGGTCGAGGTCGTCGAGGACCGGATCAAGAACGGCGGGGAGGACCTCCGCGAGGCGATCCTCCTCTACTCGCGCGAGATCGCCTTCGCCGCGGCCGACGTCTACGCGCGCGCCGCCGAGGCCCGAGGTCTCTGGGACGCGCGCCTGGAGGCGCTGGTCGTCGACTCGATCCTCACGGGCGAGGCCGACGACGAGCTGCCCAGCCGGATCGCCGCCCTCGGCTGGCACGGCCACGGCGAGGTCGCCGTCCTGGTGGGCACCGCCCCCAAGATGCTCGACGTCGACCAGCTGCGCCGCACGGCCCGGCACATGGACGCCGACGTGCTGATCGGCGTGCAGGGCAGCCGGCTCGTCCTGGTCATCGGCCGCGCCGAGCCGAGCGAGAACGCCACGGAGGAGACCGGCCCGCCGGTCGCGTTCCTCGAGATCGCGGAGGCGCTCGAGCCCGGCTTCGGGACGGGCCACCTCGTCCTCGGCCACGAGGTGCCGACCCTGGTCGAGGCGTCCCGCAGCGCCCGCGCGGCCCTCGCCGGCTTCGCGGTCGCCCGCTCCTGGCGGAACGCGCCGCGACCGGTCAACGCCGACGACCTCCTTCCCGAGCGCGCCCTCGCCGGCGACCCGCTCGCCCGGCAGAGCCTCATCACGCAGATCTACCGGCCCCTGCAGAAGCACTCGACCGAGCTTCTGACCACGCTGTGGGCCTACCTCGACAACGGCCGCTCCCTCGAGGCGACCGCCCGCGAGCTGTTCGTGCACCCGAACACGGTGCGCTACCGCCTCAAGCGGGTCGCCGAGGTGATCGGCTGGGACGCGACGGGCGCCCGCGAGGCGCTCATCCTCCAGTCCGCCCTCATCCTCGGCTCCATGAGCGACCCGGACGGCGCCGTCCGCCGGAAGCCGTCCCGACGCTGAGGCCCTCCGCTCGCCGAACCCCTCCCGCCCCTGAACACTTGTAGACCCGCGACAAGCTCTTTGTGCTTTGTCAGTGGCTCCACGCGCCGCACGTGCGAGCGCAGATCGGAAGACTGGATACCGTGATCGTCGTCGTCGCCCCGGGTCAGGGCTCCCAGACCCCCGGATTCCTCGCCCCCTGGCTCGAGATCCCCTCCGTGGCCGAGCAGGTCGCCGCGCACTCGGAGGCGGTCGGCATCGACCTCGCCGCGCACGGCACCGTCTCGGACGCGGACACCATCCGCGACACCGCGGTCGCTCAGCCCCTGATCGTCTCCGCGGGACTCGTGAGCCTCGCCGCCCTCCTCGAGGGTGGACGGCGCGATCGCATCGCGGGCATCGCCGGCCACTCCGTCGGCGAGATCACCGCGGCCGCCGGAGCCGGAGTCCTCACCGAGGCCGACGCGCTGGTGTTCGTCCGCGAGCGCGCCCGTGCCATGGCCGCTGCGGCCGCCGCCGAGCCGACCGCGATGAGCGCGGTCCTCGGCGGCGACGAGCAGGCCCTGATCGCCCGTCTCGACGAGCTCGGCCTCGAGCCGGCCAACTACAACGGCGGCGGTCAGATCGTCGTCGCCGGCGCGGTCGACGCGCTCGAGGCACTCAAGGCGGAGCCGCTCCGCGGGACACGCGTGATCCCCCTGCAGGTGGCCGGCGCCTTCCACACCCGCTACATGGCGCCCGCCCGCGACTCCCTCGCCGGCGTCGCCGCCGGGCTGACCCCCTCCGACCCGACGCTCCGGCTCTGGACGAACCGCGACGGGTCGGTCGTCGACTCCGGTGCCGCGTTCCTCGAACTGCTCGTCGGCCAGGTCGCCTCCCCCGTCCGCTGGGACCTCTGCATGGCGGCCTTCGCCGACGCGGGCGTCACCGGGATCATCGAGCTGGCACCCGCCGGCGCGCTGGTCGGCCTCGCCAAGCGCGGCCTCAAGGGCGTGCCGAGCATCGCCATCACGACCCCCGACGACGTGGACGCCGCCCGCGCCTTCCTCGACGAGCACGCCGCCTAGCAGGAGAGACCCCATGACGACCCCTTCCCTCACCCAGTCCAGCGGCAGCGCGTACACCCGGATCCTCGGCATCGGCGCGGCACGCGGCGACCTCGTCGTCCCGAACGACGACCTGATCGAGCCGATCAACTCCTCCGACGAGTGGATCCGCCAGCGCACCGGCATCATCGAGCGCCGCAGGGCCTCCGCCGACATCCACGCGGTCGACCTCGCGACCACCGCCTCCCTCGAGGCGATCGAGAAGGCGGGCATCCGCCCGGACCAGATCGGCATCGTGCTCGTCTCCACGATCAGCAACACCGTGCAGACCCCGTCGCTGGCCGCGCTCCTCGCCGACCGCATCGGCGCGAACCCCGCCCCGGCGTACGACATCTCGGCCGCCTGCGCCGGCTACACCTACGGCATCGCCCAGGCCGACTCCTTCATCCGCTCCGGCCTGGCCGAGTACGTGCTCGTCGTCGGAGCCGAGAAGCTGTCCGAGCTGGTCAAGTCGACCGACCGCAGCATCTCCTTCCTCCTGGGCGACGGCGCGGGCGCCGCGGTCGTCGGCCCCAGCGACACCGCCGGCATCTCGAAGACCGTCTGGGGATCCGACGGCTCCAAGTGGGACACCGTCGGCATGGACAACCCGCTCGCGGCCTACCGCGACGGCACCGCCGAATGGCCCACCCTCCGCCAGGACGGCCCGTCGGTCTTCCGCTGGGCGGTCTGGGAGATGGCCAAGGTCGCCAAGCAGGCGCTCGCGGAGGCGGGCGTCCAGCCCGAGGACCTCGCCGCGTTCATTCCCCACCAGGCGAACATGCGCATCATCGACGAGCTCGCGAAGCAGCTGAAGCTGCCCGAGACCGTCGCTGTCGGCCGCGACATCGAGACCACCGGCAACACCTCCGCCGCGTCGATCCCGCTCGCCACCCACCGCCTGCTCGAGGAGCACCCGGAGCTGCACGGCGGACTCGCGCTGCAGATCGGCTTCGGCGCCGGACTGGTGTTCGGCGCGCAGGTCGTGGTGCTCCCGTGACCGGCGCGACCCCACCCCTAAACTGACCTACGGTCACTGACGAACACCCGAAGAACCCCCAAGGAGAGAACCATGGCACTGTCCAACGAAGAAGTCCTCGCCGGCCTGGCCGAGCTTGTCAACGACGAGACGGGCATCGCCACCGACTCCGTCGAGATGGACAAGTCGTTCACCGACGACCTCGACATCGACTCCATCTCGATGATGACCATCGTCGTCAACGCCGAGGAGAAGTTCGACGTGAAGATCCCCGACGACGAGGTCAAGAACCTCAAGACGGTCGGCGACGCGGTCCGCTTCATCGTCAAGGCGTCCGAGTAGTCGTCGCCCGCGCACCCCGTCCTCGTGGCGGACACCCCGGCCGGCGATCGTCGGCCGGGGTGAGCCCGGCACCCACCCACACGGAACAGAGAAGCTCGTCATGACCAAGAAGATCGTCGTCACCGGAATCGGTGCCAGCACTCCCCTCGGCGGGACCGCCCGGGAGTCCTGGAACGCACTCCTCGCCGGCGAATCAGGCGTCCGCTCCCTCGAGCAGGACTGGGTCGCCCAGTACGACATCCCGGTCACCTTCGCCGCCCAGGCCAAGGTCCGCCCGGAGGAGGTGCTCTCCCGCCCCGAGGCGAAGCGCCTCGACCCCTCCAGCCAGTTCGCGCTCATCTCGGCCCGCGAGGCCTGGGCCGACTCCGGCATCACCGACGTCGACCCGCTCCGCGTGGGCGTCGACTACTCGACCGGCATCGGCGGCCTCTGGACCCTCGTCGACGCGTGGGACACCCTCCGCGAGCGCGGACCCCGCCGGGTCCTCCCGATGACCATCCCGATGCTCATGCCCAACGCTGCCGCCGCCGCCATCAGCATGGCCATCCCCTCCCGCGCCTACGCCCGCACCGACGTGTCGGCCTGCGCCTCCAGCACCGAGGCCCTCGCCAACGCCTACGAGCACATGCAGCTCGGCCTCGCCGACGTGGTCGTCGCCGGCGGCACGGAGTCGGTCGTCCACCCGCTCCCGATCGCCGCCTTCGCGTCGATGCAGGCCCTCTCGCGCCGCAACGACGACCCGGCGACCGCCTCGCGCCCCTACGACGTCTCCCGCGACGGCTTCGTCCTCGGAGAAGGCGCCGCGACGCTCATCCTCGAGACCGAGGAGCACGCCCTCGCCCGCGGAGCCCGCATCTACGCGGAGCTCGCCGGCGGCGCCGTCACCAGCGACTCGTACCACATCACGGCGCCGGACCCCGAGGGCTCCGCCGCCGCCCGCGCCATGATCGGCGCCCTCGAGCAGGCCGGAGCCGCGCTCACCGACGTCACCCACGTCAACGCCCACGCGACGAGCACCCCGGTCGGCGACATCGCCGAGTACCGCGCCCTGCTGCGCGTCTTCGGCGACCACCTCCCGAACATCGCCGTCTCCGCGACCAAGGCGTCCACCGGCCACCTCCTCGGCGGCACCGGCGCGCTCGAGGCCATCTTCACCGTGCTCGCCCTCCACGAGCGCACCGCACCCCCCACCATCAACCTCTTCGAGCAGGACCCCCAGATCCCCCTCGACGTCGTCACCAGCCCCCGCGCCCTCGGCGACGGACCGCTGGTCGCCATCTCGAACTCGTTCGGGTTCGGGGGGCACAATGCTGTTGCCGCTTTCCGGACGGTGTAGCGGGGCGTAGCCCCGCTCCACCGTCCGGAAAGCGGGCTGCGCCGCTCCTTGCGCGGCGCAGGCGCGTCCGCTGGGGAGGGGGGCGGGGTTCCCGAGGGCCGGTGCGGTGCGGCGACGGTGATCCGCTGGAACGCGGATCCCCGGATACGCCTCGTGCCGCGAGGGATCTGCGCCGCCGTCTGGTGCGGGCTGGTGAGCACGCGGTGCTGGTGGGGAGCGCGGGCTTCGCCGCGGCTCGGGTCGGATGCTCGGATCAACGAAGCTGTCCGGGTGGGAGCGCGGGCTTCGCCGCGACTCGCGTCGGATACTCCGATCGCGGAAGCTGTCCGGGTGGGAGCGCGGGCTTCGCCGCGACTCGGGTCGAAAGCTTCGGTTCAAGCAGCTGTGCTCGAGGGGAGCGCGGGCTTCGCCGCGACTCGGGTCGGATGCTCGGATCAGGGCGGCTGCGCTCGTGGGGAGCGTGCGACTCGCCATTACTCGGGCCGTCGGCGTCGTGCGCGACAGAGGTGCGGGCGGGTCCACGAGTCTTCCGACGCCCTCCGCCGGAACGCGGTGCTCCGCCGACCGTCTGGTCGACGTGCCAGCGAGCGGCAACCGCGAGGTGACGACGCGACTTCGAGGCGGGCCTCTGCCGGAACGGGGGTCCGCTGGCCGCCTGGTTCAGGGAGGCGGGAGCGAGCGGCCCCCGCGAGGCGTATCCGCCGATCCGCGTGCCAGCGGATCGGCGTCGCCGGACGCCGGCCGCTCCACGGAACCCGACCACCTCCCCGAGCCGACTGCGCGACGCCGCGCGAGGAGCGGCGTCGAATGAACTCAGCCGACCCCGTGCATCCAGACGACGGGGGCGAAGTCGCCGCCGTAGCGGAAGGGCTCGAGCTCGTCCTCCCATGCCTGGCCGAGGGCGAGGCGCAGCTCGCGGTGCAGCTCGATGGGGTCGGCGCCGGCGAGCTCCATGGCGGAGCGGATGCGGTCCTCGGGCACGACGGTGTTGCCCGCGCTGTCGGTCTGGGCGTAGAAGATGCCGAGCTCGGGCGTGTGCATCCAGCGGCCGCCGTCGACGCCGGGCGAGGGCTCCTCGGTGACCTCGTAGCGGACGTCGGCCCAGCCGCGGAGAGCGGAGGCGATGACGGCACCGGTTCCGACCGGGCCCTCCCAGGCGAACTCGGCGCGCAGTGTGCTGCGGAGCACGGGCTGCTCGATCCAGGCGAAGTTCACGGCACGACCAAGGGCGCGACCTGTCCCCCACTCGAGGTGGGGGCAGAGCGCGCGGGGGGCGGAGTGCACGAAGAGCACACCCCGAGTCTGCTGCGCCACCATGGTGTCCTCCGTTCGTCCCGGTGCGTCTTCCCCAACGACCCGGACCACGGAACACTCTGCGGTGCGCCTTCTTCGATTATGACGGTGGACGTGCCACCACGCCCGATCATGCAGGAGCGGCGGACCTCCGTCAAGGCGGCTCGCCGCGCCTGCTCGACCGGCCGTAGGCGGCTCCTGCCTATACTCAGGTCGTCCGCGCCGCCGGACGCCGCACACCGCCAGACGCCCGCCGGGAGGAGCACCGTGTCCGTCCGCGACGGCCTGCTCGCCCTGCTCACGCTCGGCCCCGCCTACGGCCTCCAGCTGCACGCCGAGCTCCTCGACCGTGCCGCGCACCGGCCCCGGGTCAACGTCGGCCAGATCTACTCGACGCTCGAGCGCCTGCGCGAGCGGGGCCTCGTCGTCTCGGCCGGGTCCACCGACGACGGCCTCCCCCTGCACGCGCTCACCGACGAGGGCCGCGCGGAGGCGGCCGCCTGGCTGACGGGTGACGGAGCGTCCCCGGAGGAGGACTGGGACGACGTCCTCGACCGGGTGCTGCTGGCCTCGAGCCTGTCCGGTGCCGACCTCGCCGCCGTCCTCGACGCGTACGAGAGCTCGCTGCCCGCCACCGCCGACGAGCAGGCGGAGGAGGAGGACGCGCACCCGCAGCGCCGCCTCGCCGCGATCGCCGCCGGCGTGCGGGAGGAGGCCCTGCGGCGCCTCCTCGAGGCGGCCCGCGACGTGCTCACGGGCGACGGGCCTGGACGGGGCGTCCGCGGATACGCTCTCGAGCGTCCCCGTCGGGGCCGTCGAGCCTCGAGCTAGGACGAGACAGGCGCGGGTGCCGTCGCCTAGGGTGGTTCGCATGTCCCGCACCCCCCTCGGTCTCCGCGTCCCCTCCCGGGCGCGCCGGCGCCTCGTCGCCGCCGGAGCGGGCACGGTCCTCGTCCTGTGCGCCGCCCTCGCCGCTCCGCTCTCCGCGTCCGCCGCCTACGACCCGTCCGACTACCCCTCGTGGTCCGATGTGGAGGCCGCGAAGTCGAGCGAGAGCGCCACCGCCGCCGAGGTCGACCGCATCACCGCCTTCCTCGCCGACCTGCGCGACCAGGCCGCCGCCCTCACCGACGCCGCCATCAGCCGGGCCGCCGAGGCGGACGCCGCGCAGAGCGCTCTCGACGAGGCGACTCAGCGCGTGAGCGCCCTGGAGGAGCGCGCCTCCGCCGCCCGGTCGGACGCCGACGCCGCGAAGGAGCAGGCCGGCCGTCTCGCCGCGCAGCTCTACCGCAACGGCGGGACCGATGCGACGCTCAACCTCCTCATCGGCGGCGATGAGTCGAGCGAGCTGCTCTACCGCCTCGGCACCATGACGCAGCTCACCCAGCAGACCAGCCGGCTCCAGACCGCGGCGCAGTCGACCGAGAACCAGGCCGTCTCCCTCGCCGCGCAGGCCGAGCAGGCCCGGGGCGAGCGCGTCTCCCTCGCCACCGCCGCGGCCGACGCGCTCTCGGCCGCCCGCTCCGCGCAGGCCGAGGCCGACGCCAAGGTCGCCGACCAGGAGAAGTACAGCCAGGAGCTCTACACCCAGCTCGCCTCGCTCAAGAACACCACCGCCGAGATCGAGCGGGAGTACGCCGACGGCCAGGACGCGAAGTCGGCGTTCGAGGAGCAGCAGCGCCTCTCCCGCCTCGCCGCCGAGGCCGAGGCCGCCCGCCAGCGCGCCGCGTCGGCTCCCGCCGCGGCCGCTGCTCCGGCAGCGCCCTCCAACAGCGGAGGTGGCGGAGGCGGCCCGGTCGAGCTCGGCGACGACGACCCGACCGGCGCGCGCAACAGCTCCGCCAAGACCATCGCCGCCCTCGGCACCTACGCCGGACGCACGGACGGCCTCTCCCCCGCGCAGGCCCAGGCCTACGCCCGCACCGCTGTCGGCCGCTTCGGCTGGGGCGCCGACCAGGTCGACCGGTGCCTCATCCCGCTGTGGAACGGCGAGTCGGGGTGGCGCTGGAACGCGCTGAACCGCTCCTCCGGCGCCTACGGCATCCCGCAGGCCCTCCCGGCGAGCAAGATGGCCAACTCGGGAGCCGACTACCAGACGAACGCGGCGACGCAGGTCGACTGGGGGCTCTCGTACATCAAGAGCGCCTACGGCTCGCCCTGCAACGCGTGGTCGAGCTGGAACAACCGCTCGCCGCACTGGTACTGATCCCGCGTCTCACTTCGCCTGGTCGTAGGAGTCGACGACGGCGACGGTGACCGGGAAGTCGACCTCGCCCTCTCCGAAGAGCGAGCGTCCGGCGCGCACCGCCGCCTCGCGGACGATCGCGGCGACCCGCTCGCCGACGTCGGCGGGAGCGTGCACGATCACCTCGTCGTGCAGGAAGTAGACGAGGTGCGCCCGGCCGACCGCGCCGCCCTCGGCGCGCAGTCGCGCCCGCAGCTCGCCCATCCAGCAGAGCGCCCACTCGGCCGCGGTCCCCTGCACCACGAAGTTGCGGGTGAAGCGTCCCCATTCGCGCGCTCGCGCCGCATCCGCCGAGAGCCCCTCGGGGCCGGGAGGCGAGCTGCGCCCGAGCCACGTCGAGACGCTCTCGCCGCGCTCCCCCGCCCGAGCCGCCGCCTCGACGTGCGCGACCGAGCGCGGGTAGGCACGGGCGAGCCTCGGGAGCAGCCGCCCGGCCTCGCCGCTCGTCGCCCCGTACATCGCCCCCAGCATCGCGACCTTCGCCCGCGGCCGATCGGGGACCACGCCGGCATCGACGATGCCCTGGTAGAGGTCGCGGCCCCGCCCGGCGGCGGCCATGGCCGAGTCGCCCGAGAGCGCGGCGAGGATGCGCGGCTCGAGCTGCGCGGCATCCGCGACCACGAGGCTCCAGCCCGGATCCGCGGTGACCGCGGCGCGGATCTGCCGCGGCAGCTGCAGCGCCCCTCCGCCCGAGGTCGCCCAGCGGCCGGTGACGACGCCGCCCACCACGTACTCCGGCCGGAACCGTCCGTCGCGCACCCACGCGTCGAGCCAGGCCCAGCCGTTGGCGGTGAGCAGCCGGGAGAGCTTCTTGTACTCCAGGAGCGGCGGCACCGCGGGGTGCTCGAGGGACTGCAGCTCCCAGGAGCGCGTCGACTCGACCGGCAGACCCGCGCGCCGCAGCGCCTTGAGGAGCTCGGCCGGCGAGTCGGGGTTGAGCTCGGGCGCGCCGAGCTCGTCGCGCAGGCGGTCGGCCAGCGCCTCCAACCGGGCCGGGCGGCCGCCGAAGAGCGGGCGGGGGCCGAGCATCCCGGTGAGCACCCGGTCGTGCACATCGGCGCGCCACGGCAGCCCCGCGTGGGCGATCTCGCGAGCGATCAGGGCGCCGACGGACTCGGCGGCGAGCAGCAGGCGGAGCCGGCCGGCCTCGGCGGCGCCGGAGAGCGCCTCCTCCTGCCGGGCCAGCTCGAGGACGGGGTCGAGCTCGTCGGAGCCGCCCGCCGCCTCCTCGAACCCGATCAGCGTGTCCTGCGCGGCGGGGGCCGCGGCTCCCTCGTCCCACGGGTCGAGGGGCGAGCGCGCGAGAGCCGATGCGGCGGCGGAGACCGAGCGGCGGAGGATCGCGCGGGCCAGCCGGAGGTCGTGGCACCGGGCGACGACCACGCCGGCCGACAGCAGTGCGGGGTACCAGCGCGCGGTGTCGTCCCAGACCCAGCGCGGGCGCTCCGGCTCCCGCTCCCGGACGAACGCCGCCAGCTCGGCCGGGCCCCGGCCGCTCCCGGCCTCGGCGCCGCCGACGGGGTCGATCGCCCGCCACGCCCCCGTGGGGCCGCCGACGAGTGCGAGGAGCATCGGGCCATTCTCCCCCGTGGCGGACACGGAGGCCGCCGTCGCGGGGACGGCCGGGCCCCCTCTCGCTGAAGGAGTCACGGCGACGGCCGCGAGGGCGGGTAGCCGGGGAAGGGCTTCTCCTGCGCCGTCGGCGGCTGATGGGCCCACAGGGCGGCCGCGATGGTGTCCATCGAGCGGGAGTAGCCCACGAGCGTCCGCCTCTCCGGCTCCGCCGCCCACGTCACCGCGCGGAACCAGGTCTCGCGGTACGGGCCGGTCTCGATGCGGCGCACCAGGCCGATCCGGCCGGTGCGCAGGGCGTCGACCATCACCCACTCGTCCTGCCCGCTGCTGCGCAGCATCTGGAGCGGACTCCACTCGATCATCGCGCCTCCCACCGGTCGATCCGCGGCCGTGGCGAGCACGAGCGCCGCGGCGTACACTCGCAGACTATCGAACACATGTTCGAACGGCCAACCGGGTCCGGCGAGTGAACGGGAGCACGACGATGGCGGTGATCGACGAGACGGCGCTGGTCTCGACCGACGGCGAGGGAGTGCCGATCGCGCTCGAGTGGCGGGGCGGGAGCTACCAGGTGACCGACCGGCCGACGGTGTGGACCTGCACGAGCGAGTGGTGGGCTCCCCTCGAGGGGTTCCCGCCGACGTTCGGGCGCACACCGGTGAGCATCGGCGGCTGGCGCTTCCAGGCGACGGACCTCGCGACCGGCGGAGCGTTCGTGCTCGACGTGGTCGCGTCGACGGAGCCGCAGTGGAGCGTGGTGCGGATCTACGAGTAGTGCCGGCGCGAGGCCGGCCGGGCGGCTACTTGTCGGCCGACCAGGGCGCCCGCGTCATGGCGATGAGAGCCGCGACTCCGGAGACGAGGCCGACACCGGCGATGGCGGACACGACGAGCCAGAGAACGAGTTCCATGCCACCAGTCTATCGAGCCCCGGAGCGGATCCTCTCCTCCCCGCTTCCATCCCCCGGCTGTGGAATAGCCTGGGCAGAGTGACCGACGCCCCCACCCGCGCGAGTGTCGGACTGCGCTCGGAGCGCGGCCCGATCCTGCTGTCCCTGATGATCTCGACCGCTCTGGTCGCCCTCGACGCCACGATCCTCTCGACGGCCGTGCCGTCCATCGTCGCCGACCTGGGGGGCTTCGAGCAGTTCCCCTGGCTGTTCTCGATCTACCTGCTGGCCCAGGCGGTCTCGGTCCCCCTCTACGGCAAGCTCGCCGACGTGATCGGGCGCAAGCCCATCATGCTGATCGGCATCGCCCTGTTCCTGGTCGGCTCGCTCCTGTGCGGCCTCGCCTGGAGCATGCCCGCGCTGATCGCGTTCCGAGCCCTGCAGGGCCTGGGTGCCGGTGCGATCCAGCCGATGGGCATCACCATCGCCGGCGACATCTACACGGTCGCCGAGCGTGCGAAGACCCAGGGCTACCTCGCGAGCGTCTGGGGCATCTCCTCGGTCGTCGGGCCGACCCTCGGCGGCGTGCTCTCGGACCTGGGCGCCTGGCGCGGCATCTTCCTCGTCAACATCCCGCTGTGCCTCCTGGCGGCGTTCCTCCTGATCCGCAGCTTCCGCGAGACCACACGGGGCGAGAAGCAGCGGATCGACGTGGCGGGCGCCTCCGTGCTCGCCGTGGGCACCGCGCTGCTCATCCTCGGGCTGCTCGAGGGCGGCAGCGCCTGGCCGTGGCTCTCCCCCGCCGGAGTCGGCGTGTTCGTCGTCTCGGCCCTCGCGTTCGCCGGCTTCGTCGCGATCGAGCGGCGAGCGGCCGCCCCGGTGCTCCCCCTCTGGGTCCTCACGCGGCGCGTGCTGATCTCGACCAGCCTGGTCTCGGTGACCGTCGGCGCGATCACGCTCGGCGTCACCTCGTACTTCCCGACCTTCGCGCAGGGCGTGCTCGGCAGCTCCGCCCTCGGCGCGGGATTCGCCGTCGCGGCGATGACGCTCGGCTGGCCGGTCGCGGCGAGCCTGTCGGGCCGGCTCTACCTGCGCATCGGCTTCCGCAACACGGGCTTCCTCGGAGCGGGGCTCGTCGTGATCGGCACGGCGCTGACCGTCCTGCTCGGCGCCTCCTCGACGCTGTGGGAGATCGCCGGCTTCTGCGTGCTGATCGGCGCCGGCATGGGGCTCGTGGCGACTCCGACGCTGATCCGGGCGCAGTCGAGCGTCGACTGGAACGAGCGCGGAGTGGTCTCCTCGACCAACTTCTTCGCCCGGAACATCGGCAGCGCCGTCGCCGTGGCCGTGTTCGGCGCGATCGTGAACGCGAAGGCGGGCGGCGGCGTCCCCGCACCGGCGGACCTCGCCGAGGGCACCCGCTTCGTCTGCATCGCGCTCACGGTCCTCGCCGTGGGCATGCTCGCCGCGGTCTGGGCGATGCCGAAGGAGGGGCGCACCGCGCCCGGAGAGGATCGGGCGGCGGAGGCCGAGCCCGACGCGGCCCGGCCGGACGCGTCCCAGCCCTAGCCGTCAGGCGGCGCCGTCGGTTCTCGTCGTCAGCCGGAGCGGCGCGCCGCGGCCGTCGCTCGCAGGCGGTCGCGGTGGGTGCGGCGCACCCGGTGCGTCCAGCGCTGCAGGGACGACCCCATCCCGGGGTGCCGCGCCAGCGTGTGCAGAGCGCGGTCGAACCGGCGGAGCATGTCGGCGAAGGCGCCGAAGGGGCGGGCCGAGATGCCGACCTCGAGGTGGCGGTCGAGCACGATCCGGTGCCGGAGTCCCAGGTGCACGCTGATCTCGACGTCGTCGTGCACGTAGGCGTCGTGCCGGTGCATCTCCTCCGCGATCTCCTCCCACGCCGACCGGCGGACGGCGCAGTTGGAGCCGAAGAGCGGCCAGTTGGCCAGCGCCGACCCCATCAGCACGAAGTAGGCGTCCATGTAGGCGACCCGCGCGATCACCCGGGCGATCGGGCCGAGCTCGTCGAAGCGTCCGGGACCGGTCACCGCTCCGACCTCGGGATCGGCGAAGTGGCCGGCCAGGCGCGCCAGCCAGTCGGGTCCCGGGCGGGAGTCGGCGTCGAGCCGTGCGAGGACGTCGCCGTGCGCCTCGTCGAAGCCGTGCGCCGTGCTCGCCGGGATCCCGGCTCCGTCGTGCCGCACCACCCGCGCGCCCGCCGCTCGCGCGACGGCGGCGCTGTCGTCGGTGCTCCCGTCGTCGACGACGACGATCTCGAACGGAGCGAGCGTCTGCTCGCGGAGGAGCTCGAGCAGCTGCTCGAGGTGGCGGGCGTCGTCCTTCACGGGGACGACGACCGAGATGCGCCGGTGATCCATCCGCCCAGTCAACGCGATCGGGGCGCTCAGCGGGGACACCGCCACGCGTCTCGCGCGAGCCCGGACCTGTCAACCGGCTCCCGAGCGCGTCGGATCCCCTGATGGGATCGACCCGTGTCCGCCGGATCGGCGGCCCGATCGAGACAGGAGACGACATGACCCAGGGACCTCGAGACTTCCGGCCCACCCGTGCACTGGTGACCGCCTCTGACTCCGGCATCGGCCGGGCGACCGCGGTGGCACTGGCCGAGGCGGGCATGGACGTCGGCATCACCTGGCACAGCGACGAGGAGGGCGCGCAGGGCACGGCGGAGGAGGTGCGCTCCCTCGGCCGGCGCGCCGAGATCGCGCGCCTCGACACGACGGATCTGGAGGGCGCGGGCGACGTGATCGACGATCTCGCGGATCGACTGGGCGGGCTCGACGTCGCCGTCAGCAATGCGGGCGGAGGCGGGGGCGAGCCCTTCCTCGAGCAGAGCCTCGACAGCTGGCGCTCGACCGTCGCCCTGAACCTCGACGGAGCGTTCGTCTGCCTCCAGTGCGCCGCGCGGCGCATGGCGGCCCAGGGCACGGGCGGCAGGATCATCGCGGTCACCAGCGTCCACGAGCACCAGCCGCGGGTCGGCTCCGTCGCCTACACCGCCGCCAAGCACGGGCTGGGTGGCCTGCTGAAGGTCGCCGCACTCGAGCTCGGCTCCCTCGGCATCACCGTCAACGCCGTCGCCCCCGGAGAGATCGCCACGCCGATGAACGACGCCGAGGACGTGGACCCCGTCACGATCGACCGCCCCGGCATCCCCCTCGGCCGCCCCGGCGACGCCCGCGAGATCGCGGCGGTGGTCGCCTTCCTGGCCTCTCCCGCCGCCTCCTACATCACCGGATCCTCGTACGTCGTGGACGGCGGGATGCTGCAGATGGGGCCGCAGGCCGGCTCCCACCTCCGGCAGGACGACTGGCGCGAGGCCTGAGCCGCCGACCACGGCGCCCGCCCGCCGGGTACTCTCGAAGAGGTGCTCCGGCGGGCGGGGCGCCTGCTCCGGGATGTAGGTGACGCACGTGTGGTTCCGGCGTCGACGCAGGTTCAAGATGGAGCCGTACGACCCCGATGAGAACCCGTCGCGCGAGCCCGCCTCCGTCGAGGAGGCCGCCGAGGAGGGCCTGATGCTCGCGCAGTACGCGAGCCGGATGGCCGTGAAGAACCGGGTGCTGATGGACGGCCTCGGCGCCGACGTCCCCTTCGACTCGGGCCGCTACTCCGTCGTCGCCGCGGAGGAGCTCGAGAAGCTGGCGCGCGAGTCAGAGGCGGCCGCTGAGCGCCTGCGCGGCATCGCCGCCGACGTGACCTCGGTGGGCGGCCGCTCCGACCACGTGCACGACTACCGCTCGGCCGACGTCGACAACCTCGACCACCGCGAGCGGCTCTCGCTCCTCGTCGCCGACTCCCTCCACAGGCGGGCGCAGGACGAGGAGTACCTCGCGACGCTCGTCGACGACGCCCGTCAGGACGCGTGGCGCGAGCTCGCGCAGTCGATCGAGGAGACCCTCGACCGCACCTCGCGGATCGACCCGGACGACGAGGAGTACCGCCGCGACCGCTCGGTCCGGATGGCGCTCGTGGTCGTCGACGACCTGGTCAAGCTGGCGGAGGAGCGCGGCGTCAGCCTCGAGGACTGACGGGCTCGTCGTGGGACGCCGGGACGGGGCTCAGGCCCAGCCGGCGCGGAACGACTCGGTCGCCTCGGCGGAGCGCTCCCGGACCGACTCCAGCAGCTCCTCCATGGTGGAGCTGCGGAGGAACGCGAGGCGGTCGAGCTCGGTGACCGGTGCGACGCCGGCGAGCTGCCAGGCGTGCGCGGCCGGATCCTCGGCGAGCTCGACGACCGCGCCGTAGCGCTGCTCGACGAACTCGCTCGCGACCGCCAGTGCCGTGCGGACCGCCGACTCCGCCGCAGCCAGCGCGGGGGCGTGCTTCTCGTCCCACTCCAGATCGGGCAGCAGGCGGACCTCGGCGCGCGGGTACGGGTCGTCCTCGTACCAGCGGACGACCTCGAAGCGCTCCTCGCCCACGGAGTCGAGCGTGACGAACGACTCCGCCCCGTCGATGTTCAGGATGCGCGCGCGGGCGCCGACCGCGAACCGCTGGTCGCCGCCGCCCACCTCCTGGCCGCGCTCGATGAGCACGACGCCGAACGCGAGGGTCTCGTCCTCGAGGACGTCGCCGAGCATCCGCAGGTACCGCGGCTCGAACAGCCGGAGCGGGAGCGGCATGTGCGGCAGGAGCACGGAGCCGAGCGGGAACATCGGAAGATCAGGCACGGGATCAGGCAATCACGTCGAGCGGGGAGCGGCCAGTACGGGCGCGGCGCGTCGGGACGTGCTAGCGCATCGCGCCACCGTGTCGTCCGCTCGCGGATGCTCGCCACGCCCCGGACGATCTCCGACGGCCCGCCCTCACCCGCGAGGCTCCCACTCAGACTGGGAGCATGGATCTCGCCGAACTCCGAGCCGTCGTCCGCGCGGACCTGGCCGCCAAGGGCCACGCCTCCGACCGGCTCACCGTCCTCGTCCTCCGACTCGGGCAGTACTCGAGCTCTCGGAGGACCCGGCTCCCCCTCCACCTCGTCTACCGCCTGGTCGATCTCGTCTGGACCCGCATGATCGTCGGAGCCGAGCTGCCGCCGGCCGCTCAGGTCGGGCCCGGCCTGCGGCTCCCCCACTGGGGCCGCGGCGTGATCCTGCACCCGCGCACGCTCATCGGGAGGAACGCGTTCATCTACCACGGCGTCACCATCGGCGAGTCGAAGGGTCGGACGCCCGTCATCGGCGACGACGTCTACATCGGCGCCCGCGCGACGATCGTCGGGGACGTGACCGTCGGCGACCGTGTGCGGGTCGGAGCCGGCGCCGTCGTTGTCCGCGGCGTCGCATCCGACTCGTCCGCGGTCGGCGTGCCGGCGAGGACCGCGTCGGCGCCGTCCTGAGGCACGGCCCGTCGGCCTGACGGGGCCGGACCGTCCGCTCCGACGAGAACGACATCAGGTGGAGGCCCGACCCGGCGCTGGAGAGGAGGAACCACCGCGGGTGGAACGGAGTAGGGCGTACGGGACTTGAACCCGTGACCGACGGATTATGAGTCCGCTGCTCTAACCGGCTGAGCTAACGCCCCGCGGCGGCCGTCCGAGCGGCCGTCAGGTGGCGGCGGGTGCGGACGCTGCGTCGGAGGCCGGATCGGCCACCGGCTCCCCACGATACAGGCTCTCGAAGGTGCTGATCGTGCGGTTGATGTCGTGCGCGGCGACGATTTGGAGGGAGGCGCGCTTCATCGCCTCGAGGTCCTCCTGGTCGGCCGTGAGCACGGCGGTGAGGCGGTCGGCGAGGGCCTCGGCGCTGCCCGGCGCGAAAAGGTAGCCGTTCTCGCCGTCGTGGACGAGGTGCGGGAGGGCCATCGCGTCGGCGGCGACGACGGGGAGGGCCGAGGCCATCGCCTCCATCGTCGCGATGCTCTGCAGCTCGGCGATGGACGGCATGGCGAACACGGTGGCGCGGGTGTACGCCTCCTTGAGCTCGGCGTCCGAGACGTAGCCGGTGAAGCGGACGCGGTCGGCGATGCCGAGGGTCGCGGCGAGCTGCTGGAGGTTGCGCATCTGGTCGCCGCCGCCGACGATCTCGAGCTTCGCGTCGAGCGCCGGATCGAGCAGGGCGACGGCGCGGAGCAGGACGTCGATGTGCTTCTCGCCGGTCACGCGGCCGACGAAGAGGATCGAGTCGCCGGCGCGGGCCGAGAAGTCGGGCGTGTAGTTGTCGGCGTCGATGCCGCAGGAGATGGCGTGGACGCCCCGGAGGCCCGTGTACTTCTCGAGGAACTGCGCGGCCTTGCGGGTCGGCGTGGTGACCGCCTCCGCCCGGCCGAAAGTGCGGCGCGCGGCCCGCCACGCCATTGCCACGGCCTTGGCCTGCACGGCCTTCGGCAGGAGGGTGAACTCGAGCATGTTCTCGGGCATGAAGTGGTTCGTGCCGACGATGCGGATGCCGCGCTTGGCCGCCTCGATCCCGAGGCCGCGGCCGACGATGATGTGCGACTGGAAGTGCACGACGTCGGGCTTCACCTCGTCGAGGATGCGCGCGCTGTTCTGCCGGATGCGCCACGGCATCGCGAAGCGCAGCCAGTCGTGCGGGTACCAGCGCCAGCTGTAGAGCCGGTGCACGATGATCCGTTGGCCCTCGTGCGTCTCGACCCGGGTGCCGCTCCAGCCGTCGGCAGAGGGGGCGACGACGTGGACCTCGTGGCCGCGCTGCGCGAGACCGGCGGCGAGGCGCTCGGCGAACTTCGCGGCTCCGTTCACGTCGGGAGCGAAGGTGTCGCAGCCGATCACGACCGTCAGCGGTCGGGAGTCGGGCGATCCCGGTCGGGACGCGTCGCGGGGATCTGACACGGGAGGTCCTATCGGTGTCGTGCCGCTCGGGGAGAGAAGGGAGCGATCGGCGGAGGTCGGTCGGTTTCGTGGCTCTCGGCGCGGAGCCATTGTAGGCAGAGGAGTCCTCACCACTCGGGATCCCGCGCCGTCAGCGCGCCTGCGGGTGGTGCTTGGCGAGGAGGAAGACGCCGTAGATGGCGACGGCACCGGCCGCGATGAAGAGCGGGATCGCCCACGGGGCCGCGTACTGCGCCTCTCCGAGCACGACGATGCCGATCGCGACGGCGACCAGCGGGTCGATGACGGTCAGGCCCGCCACGACGAGGTCCGGCGGGCCGGAGGAGTAGGCGTTCTGAACGAAGTACCCGCCGAGCGCGGTCGCGGCCAGGAGCGCCACGATGCAGACCACCGTCAGCGGGTCGAACTCGCCGTACTTGATGCGGTTGAGCACGACCTTCGCGAGAGTCGCGACGAAGCCGTAGACCACTCCGGCGCCCACGATGTAGAAGATCGCCTTCGCTCCGCGGCGGAAGACGCGGAAGGCGACGACGAAGACCGTGAGCACCACGGCGAGGATCACGAGGATCGTGATGAGCTCGGGCGTCTGGATGGACTTGTCGACCGCGTTGAACGCCGCTACGAGGACGAACGTGCCGACGCCTCCGACGCAGAGCACGATCGCCCGGATCGACGCCGCGTTCAGGCGCACCCGGCTGACCCGCGCGTTGACGACCGCGGTGATCACGAGCGCCACCGCTCCGAGCGGCTGCACCACGATGAGCGGGGAGAAGCCGAGGCTCGTCAGCTGGAAGACGATCGCGAGACCCAGGAGCAGGGTGCCGATCACCCACGAGGGGCGCGAGAGCAGCGCGACCAGCTGGCCGCCGCTGAGCCCGGAGGAGCCGGAGCGCTTCGAGAACCGCTCCACCTTCGCCACTCCCCGGTGCTGGAACTGCGCGCCGAGGGAGAGGAACACCGCGCCCACGAGAGCGATCGGGATGCCGATGAACTTCGCCGGGTCGTTGAGGAGTTCGGCGAGATCGGCGGGCATGGGTCGACCCTACCCAGAACGCCTCCGGGAGTCCTCCGACGCACGGGTGAGGGGCTGAGCCCAGCGGATGATCCTCGCGGACCCGGTCGGCGGCCCCGCGGTACCCTGTCCACCATGGCCGTCCTCCCCATCCGCATCGCCGGCGACCCCGTCCTGCACTCCCTCGCCGCCCCCGTCACCGAGTTCGACGATGCGCTGCGCACCCTCGTCGCCGACATGTTCGAGACGATGGACACCGCCCCCGGAGTCGGCCTCGCCGGCCCGCAGGTCGGCGTCCCGCTGCGCCTGTTCGTCTACGACTACGCCGACGACGACGGCACCCCCCGCCGCGGCGTCGCGATCAACCCCGAGCTGTTCGTCACGCCGACCCCGCTCGGCGAGGCGGACGAGGACACGGAGTCGGAGGGGTGCCTCTCCTTCCCCGGCGAGCGCTTCCCGCTCCGCCGCTCCGAGCGCGCGATCCTCCGCGCGGTCGACCTCGAGCAGGAGCCGTTCGAGATCGTCGCGGACGGCTGGTTCGCCCGCGTGTTCCAGCACGAGTTCGACCACCTCGACGGCGTGCTCTACATCGACCGCCTCGAGCACGACTACCACAAGCCGGTCGCGAAGATCACCCGGAAGCGCGGCTGGGGCGGCCCCGGCGTCTCGTGGCTGCCCGGCGTGGAGCACCTCGAGGACTGACTCAGGCCAGGTCGACCCCGTGCACGCCGTTGTGGTGGCGGATCGCGGGGAACGAGGCGGTGACGCTCCGGCCGACGCCGGGCGTCCGCTTCTCGGTCACGTCACCGCCGAAGAGGGCGGCCCGCTCGCGCAGCTCGGCGAGCGCGGGGCTGTCGATGCGCTCGGTGAGCGAGCGCAGATCCGCCTCGAGAGCGCTGGCGTCCTGCTCCGCAGCGCCGTGCTGCTCGCGGTCGTCGTCGACCTCCACCCGGAGGCCGGTGGTCGTCCATCGGGAGCTGATGCGGACCTCGGTCCCCGCGCCGCCGGTCTCCAGCGCCGAGTCGAAGGCGTACTCGAGCACCCGGAGCACGGCCACCTCGGCGCCGTCCTGCAGCGGGAACGGCTCGCCGAACGACTCCTCGCGGACGCTCAGGCCTCGCTCGCGGGCGCCCTCGATCAGGGGGACGGAGCCGCCGGTGCGCGGCAGCTCCCCCGGATCGACGGAGGCGACGGTCGCGATGCGGCGCAGCTGCGCCAGCGAGGCCTCGGCCGCCCGCACGGCACGCTGCGCCGACCGCGCGGCTGCGGCGGGGTCGCGGTCGATCGTGAGCCTGACGCTCTCGGCCTCCTCGACGACGTGCGCGGCGCTGCGGACCGCGAGCTGCTCGAGCTCGCCGACGATGCGGAGCCTCGCCTCCTGCTCGCCGACCGCCAGCTCGAGGCGGACGACGCGCGCCGCCTCCTCCGCACGGCTCTCGGCGGCACGGCGCTCGGCGCCGACGGCGCGGCGCCACAGCACGACGACCGCGACCAGGGCGATCAGGGCGAGGACGAGGACGACTTCGAGCACGACGGCCTCCGGGGTGACGGGACGGGTTCGGCACAAGAGCGCCGGAGAGAGATCGTACCCGCGCCGCGGACAGCGGACCTGAGGCCGCGGAGGGGGTTGCGGAGCCGTACTCAGCCGTCGGAGCGAACGGAGCGGGTGACGGTGAAGCGGCGGTCGCGCGCCACCACCGTGGTCGGCCCGACCGCACGGCGCAGCTCGGCCGGATGCGCGAGGTGGGAGTTGAAGACCGTCCACAGCACGCCTCCGGGGCGCAGCACGCGGCCGGCCGCGCGCAGCATGCGCCGGGCGACGAGGTCGGTGACGGCTCCGTCGGAGTGGAACGGCGGATTGCAGAGCACGACGTCGACGGAGGACGCCTCCAGAGTCGAGGCGTTGTCGTCGCGGAGGACGCGGACGGCCAGCCCCTTGGCCGCCGCGGTCGCCCGGGCGGACTCGACCGCGGCACGCGAGGTGTCCGTCGCGATCACGGCGAGGTCGGGGCGGGCCCGGGCCACCACGGCGGCGAGCACGCCGGTTCCGCAGCCGAGGTCGAGTGCGGTGCCCGCGGGGAGGGAGTCGAGATCGAGGGCGGCGAGGAGGGCGCGGGTGCCGAGGTCCAGTCGTGCACCTGCGAAGGCTCCCGGCAGTGCGACGACCTCGAGGTCGAGCTCGTCCAGACGGCGCCGCTCGGGCCCTGGCGCGGGCGGCTGGTCGGGGAGCGCGCCGCTCGCGAGCAGGGCGCGCGACTTCTGCCGGGCGAGGGAGACGTCGATCCGCTCGTAGCGCACGGCGAGCACGTCGTTCATCGTGCGGGTCATGTGCTTGATGCGGCCGGCGCCGATCAGGGTCGCCGCCGGGTTCGCGAGTGCAGTCCCGGCCGCGACGGCGGCCAGGGCGTCGAGTGAGCGCGGCAGGCGCAGGAGCACCGCGTCGGCGTCGCGGACGGCCTCCGCGACGGAGTCGACGATCTCGATCGGCGCGAGGTCGACGCCCGACCTCCGCACCGTCTCGAGGTTCTGCGCGAGAGCGCGCTCGGCGGTGATCGAGTCCTGCACGACGCGCACGGCACGGCCGTCGGCGGCGAGGCCGAGGCTCAGCGCCCCGTAGGCGTCCCCGATCACGGCGAGGCGGCCGCGATCGGCGGCGAGGTCGAGCAGCAGGCGGTCGCTGGCGTCGACGGCGACGAGATCCGGCGCTTCGACGTCGGGGCGGCGGCGCAGGAGAGCGAGCACGTCCTCGCGCATCGCCCCTCCGATCGTCGGTCCGAGCGGGTGGGCCCTCGAGGGCGACCGCTCGCGGGCACGAAAAAAGGGCCCGAGAGTGGAGTCCCGGACCCTTCGCTCCCCGACTTGGACTCGAACCAAGAACCTACCGGTTAACAGCCGATTGCTCTGCCAATTGAGCTATCGAGGATCATCCGACCACCCGGAGGCGATCAGCGCGGTACTACTTTAGCAAACTCTCCGCGAACGCAAAATCGGGCGCGCACTCAGTAGCCGGAGCCCGGGTCGACGCGGCCGACGAACGGCCCGCCGGCGGCACAGGCGGCCACGTTGGCGCGCACGCGCTCGGCCAGGAGCGGCGCGGTGATCTCGGGGGTGTCCGCGCTGTGGGGCGTGATCAGGCACCGGGGCTCGCTCCAGAGCGGATGCCCGTCCGGCAGCGGCTCGGGGTCCGTCACGTCGAGCGCGGCGCCCGCGAGACGGCCTTCGGCGAGGGCCGCGACGAGCGCGTCCGTGTCGACGAGGCTCCCCCGGGCGACGTTGACGAGCACGGCGTGGGCGGGGAGCCGCGCGAGCAGACCCGCGTCGACCATCCGCTCCGTGCCCGCGGTGGCGGCGGCGGCCAGGACCAGCACGTCGGCGTCCGCCGCGGCCTCAGCGAGCCGCGACGCCGGCAGGGTGCGGGCCGCGCCCTCCACCGGCTCGTCTCCGCGGCGGACGATCGTCACCCGGCAGTCGAAGACGGCGAGCAGCCGCAGGAGCTCGCGAGCGATCCCTCCTGCTCCGACGATCACCACGGAGGCGCGGTGCAGCGTGACCGCCTTCTTCGGCCCCCACGACACGGCGCGCGCCCGCTCCGGCAGCGAGCGCAGGAGGGCGAGCACCAGCGCGAGCGCGTGCTCCGCCACCGGCTCCGCGTAGGCGCCCTTGGCGCTGGTCCAGACGACGTCCGCGCGGGACGCGGCGAGCACGGGCGCGAAGACGTCGACGCCGGCCCAGGGCAGCTGCACCCAGCGGATCGACGGGTGCTCCTCCAGCACAGCGGCCAGCTCGTCCGTGCGGCCGTAGGACAGCCAGAGCAGCGCGTCCGGACTCTCGTCGAGTCCGACGACCACTCCACCGCCCGACTCCACCGCCTCGGCGAACACCGGCTTCGGCCGCGGGAGCACCGCGACGCGCGGGACGGTCACTGGTCGGCCGCCTCGACGCGCTGCGCTCGGGAGGCGTCGAAGCGCTCGTACTCGGCGAAGGCCGCTCCGAGCTCGCGCACGTAGTGGTGCCGGGCCTCGATCAGAACCTCCAGCAGCGGCCCGTACGCGACGACCTCGCCGCCGACCAGCACTGCGATCCGGTCGGTCGCCCGGCTCAGCACGTCGATGTCGTGGCTGACCACGACGGCGGCGAAGCCCTCCCGGCGCCGCAGGTCGGCGAGGAGGTCCACGATCGACTCGCGCACCGTCGCGTCGATGCCCGAGGTCGGCTCGTCGGCGATCAGCACCTTCGGCCCGAGCACGAGCGAGCGGGCCACGGCCACGCGCTGGCGCTGGCCGCTGGAAAGCTCGTAGGGGTAGCGGTCGAGCAGGAACAGCGGCAGGTGCACGGAGTCGAGCAGCGTCGCCACCCGCACCGCCGCGGCCTTCGGGTCGTAGTGGCGGTCGCGGAGGAAGATCGGCTCGGCGATCAGCTCCGAGACGGTCAGCTCGGGGCGGAGGGCCGCTCCGGCGTCCTGCGCGAGATGCGCGACGTCGACGGTGAAGCGCTTGAGCTCGCGGGCGGGGAGCGAGCGGAGGCGGTGCCCCGCGACCGTCGCGTCCCCTCCGATGATCACCGGGCGCGTGCGGCCGCCGTCGTGCCCCAGGCCGTCGCCGCCGAGCACGCGCGCGAGCGTGGACTTGCCCGAGCCGCTGCCGCCGAGGATCCCGAGCACCTCCCCCGGCTCCACGCGGAGGCTCACTCCCCGCAGTGCTGTCCACCGGCGGCTGATGCCGCGCGGCGGGTACTCGACGCTGAGGTCGTCGACGACGATGGGGGCCTGATCCTCGGCGGTCCGGCTCACGCCCGGCGCTCCGCCTCGACGATGCTGCGCAGGAGCTCGCGCCTCGAGGCCTGCTCGACCGGGTCGGGCACGGGCAGGGAGGCGAGCAGGCGCTGCGTGTAGGGGTGCTTCGGCGCGGCGAGCACCTCGGCCCCCGTCCCCTCCTCGACCAGCTCGCCGCGGTAGAGCACCGCGATGCGGTCGGCGAGCAGGTCGACCACGGCGAGGTCGTGGCTGATGAACAGCGAGGCGAAGCCGAACTCGCGCTGCAGCTCGGCGAACAGCTCGAGCACGCGGGCCTGCACCGACACGTCGAGCGCCGAGGTGGGCTCGTCGGCGATCAGCAGCTTCGGCTCGAGGGCGAGGGCCCGGGCGAGGCTGGCGCGCTGGCGCTGGCCGCCGGAGAGCTCGTGCGGGTAGCGGTCGCCGTAGGAGCGGGGCAGCTGCACCGCCTCCAGGAGCTCGTCGACGCGCGAGCGCGCCCCGGCGGCGTCGCCGGCCCGTCCGTGCACGATCAGCGGCTCGGCGACGCACTCCGCGATGGTGAGCAGCGGGTTGAAGCTCGACGCCGGGTCCTGGAACACGAAGCCGATGTCGCCGCGGACCGGCCGGAAGGCGCGCTCGCGGATGCCGCGCATCTCCTTGCCGAGGACCTTCAGTGACCCGCCGGTCACCGGCGTCAGGCCCGCGATGGCGCGCCCGATGGTGGTCTTGCCCGAGCCGCTCTCGCCGACGAGGCCCAGCACCTCGCCCGCGCGGATGCGCAGCGAGACGCCGTCGACCGCGACGAAGCCGGGACGGCCGAGCCGGCCGGGGTACTGGATCCGCAGGCCCTCGGCGGCGACGAGCGTCTCGGCCTCGGGGGCCTCGGCGCGCTCGACGGCGCGGACGCGGGCGCGCTCGACGCCCTGGCCCACGTGCGGGACGGCGGCGAGGAGTTTCCTCGTGTACTCGGCCTTCGGCGCCGAGAACAGCTCGGAGACCGTCGCCTCCTCGACCAGCTCGCCCTGGTACATCACGGCGACGCGGTCGGCCAGATCGGCGACGACGCCCATGTTGTGGGTGATCAGCACGATCGAGGTGCCGAACTCGTCGCGGCACCGGCGGAGCAGGTCGAGGATCTCGGCCTGCACGGTCACGTCGAGCGCGGTGGTCGGCTCGTCCGCGACGATCAGGCCGGGATCCAGGACCAGGGCCATCGCGATGACGACGCGCTGCTTCTGGCCGCCCGAGAACTGGTGCGGATAATAGTCGACCCGCTTCTCCGGCTCCGGGATGCCGACGGTGCGCAGGACGTCGATCGCGCGCTTGCGCGCCTCCTTCTTCGAGACGGAGCCGTGGGCGCGCAGTCCCTCCGCGATCTGCCAGCCCACCGTGAAGACCGGGTTGAGGGCGGTGCCCGGCTCCTGGAAGACCATGGCGACGTCGGTGCCGCGCAGCTCCCGGAGGCGGGCCTTGGGCACGGAGACGACGTCGGTCGCCGCGCTGCCGTCCTTCTTCGAGAGCAGGACCACTCCGGAGGCGGTGGCCGTCTCGGGCAGGAGGCCGAGGATGGTCTTCGCGGTCACGGTCTTGCCGCTGCCGGACTCGCCGACGATCGCCAGGACCTCGCCGCGCTCGACGCGCAGGCTCACCCCGGCGACGGCGCGGACGGCGCCGCGGTCGCTCGCGAAGGCGACCTCGAGGTCGGTGATGTCCACGATCGGACGCGCTGAGGCGTCCCGGACGATGCGCTGGTCGCTCATCGCGTCTCCTCCACTCCGGCGACGGGGTCGTGCCCCGGCGTCTCCAGGCCGTCGGCGGCGAGGACGCCGCCCGGCACGACGGACGTCGCGGCGACGTCGCCGGCACCGGCGGCCACCGCGCGCCGACCGCGCAGGCGCGGGTCGGCGAGGTCGTTCAGGCTCTCGCCCACGAGGGTGATGCCCAGCACCACGAGCACGATCGCCAGGCCCGGGAAGACCGAGGTCCACCAGATGCCGCTCGTGACGTCCGACAGCGCCTTGTTGAGGTCGTAGCCCCACTCCGCGGCCGACGTCGGCTCGATGCCGAAGCCGAGGAAGCCCAGGCCGGCGAGGGTCAGGATCGCCTCGGAGGAGTTCAGCGTGAAGATCAGCGGCAGCGTGCGCGTCGCGTTCCGCAGGACGTGGCGGAACATGATCCGCGGCGTCGACGCTCCGATGACCTTCGCCGACTCGACGAAGGCGTCGCCCTTGATCCGCACGGTCTCGGCCCGGATCACGCGGAAGTACTGCGGGATGTAGACCACGGTGATCGAGACCGCTGCGGCGAAGATGCCGGCCCAGAGGTTCGACTGCCCGCCGGAGATGACGATCGACATCACGATCGCCAGCAGCAGGGTCGGGAACGCGTAGATCGCGTCGCAGATCACGACGAGCACGCGGTCGAGCCAGCCGCCGAGGTAGCCGGAGACGAGGCCGAGGAAGACGCCGAGGAAGATCGACAGGACCACGGCGACGACGATCACGAGGAACGCGGTCTGCGCTCCCCAGATCACTCGCGAGAGGACGTCGTAGCCGCCGACGGTGGTGCCGAGCAGATGCTCCGCGCTCGGCGGCTCCTGCGCGCCGAACGACTCGCCGCCCGAGCGCAGCTGCGAGTAGCCGTAGGGCGCGATGAGGGGCGCGAACAGGGCCACCAGCAGGAACGCGCCGGTGATGATCAGGCCGGTGACGAGCATCCCCCGCTGGAGGCCGACGCTCTGCCGGAGCTGGTGGACGACCGGCAGGCGGTCGACGAGGCGGCGGCGCGGACGCGCCGGGGAGGTGGTGCTCATGCTCAGTACCTCACTCGCGGGTCGATGAGCGCCGCGATGACGTCGACGATGAAGTTGGTCAGCGCCACGATGACGGCGAGCAGGGCGACGATGCCCTGCACGGCCACGAAGTCGCGGGCCTGGAGGTACTCGGCGAGCTGGAAGCCGAGGCCCTTCCACTCGAAGGTGGTCTCGGTGAGGACGGCGCCGCCGAGCAGCAGGGCGATCTGCAGGCCGATCACGGTGATGATCGGGATGAGCGCCGGCCGGTAGGCGTGGGTGCGGACGAGCCGGAACTCGCTGACGCCGCGCGAGCGCGCCGCGTCCACGTAATCGGTGCCGAGCGTGCCGATCACGTTGGTGCGCACCAGGCGCAGGAAGATGCCCGCGGTGAGCAGGCCCAGTGCGACGGCGGGGAGCACCGCGTGCGAGAGCACGTCCGAGATCGCGGCCGGGTCGCCGGTCTGGATCGCGTCGATCAGGTAGATGCCGGTCTTCTTCTCGAGGAACTGGAGCGAGAGCTCGGTGCTCGTCGAGGCGCGCCCGGCGACGGGGAACCACTTCAGCCAGACGGAGAACACCAGCTTCAGCAGCAGGCCCGCGAAGAACACCGGGGTCGCGTAGCAGAGGATCGCGAAGATGCGCAGCACCGCGTCGGGCGTGCGGTCGCGGTGGTAGGCGGCGAGCATCCCGAGCGGGATGCCGACCAGGAACGCCACGATCAGGGCGTAGAAGGCGAGCTCGACCGTCGCGGCGCCGTAGGTGAGGAGCACCTCGGTGACGGGGCGGTTGTCGCTCAGGGTGGTGCCGAAGTCGCCGGTGAGCAGCTTGCCGAGGTACTCGAGGTACTGCACGATCAGCGGCCGGTCGTAGCCGGCGGCGGCCACACGCTCGGCGAGCTGGTCGGCGGTCAGGCGGCCGCCGAGGGCCGCCGTGATCGGGTCGCCCGTGGAGCGCATGAGGAGGAACACCAGCGTCACGAGGATGAAGACGGTGGGGATGATGAGCAGGAAGCGGACGAGCAGGTAGCGCCCGAGTCCGCCCCCGGAGCCGCGCGGTCGCCGGGTGGGCGCCGTCGCCGCAGCCGTCGTGGCTGTCGTCACGTGATGCCTTTCGTGGAGAACGGCCGGCGCCTCCTGTCGGGGAGGCGCCGGCCGCGAGGGGGTGGATCAGCCCTTGCTGAGTGCCGCGTAGCGGAACTTGAACGAGGCGTCGAGGGTGTCCTCGGCTCCGCTCACGGTGCTGCCGACGACCGCGACCTGCGAGCCCTGCAGGTAGGGGACGGTCGAGAGCTGCGCCGCGACCTTCTCCTGGATCTGCTCGATCAGCGCGGTGCGCGCGTCGGCGTCGGTGGTCGAGACCTGCTGCGCGATCAGGCTCTGCACCTCGGCGTCGTCGAAGTGGTTCGCGAGGAAGTTCTCCTTGATGAAGAACGGCGAGAGGTAGTTGTCGGCGTCGGAGTAGTCGGGGAACCAGCCGAGCTGGTACGCCGGGTAGACGTCGCTCGAGCGGTCCTTCGAGTACTGCACCCACTCCGTGGTCTGCAGGTTCACGGTGAAGAGGCCGGTCGACTCCAGCTGGTCCTTGATCAGCGCGTACTCGTCGCCCGAGGACGGACCGTAGTGGTCGTTCGAGTACTGCAGGTTCAGGGTGACCGGAGCGGTGACGCCGGCGGCCTCGAGGGTCGCCTTCGCCTTGTCCGCGTCGGGCGCGCCGTTGCCGTCGCCGTAGAGCGACTTGAGCGGCTCGACCGCGCCGGTCAGGCCGGCGGGGACGTAGGAGTAGAGGGGGGTGTAGGTGCCCTTGTAGACCTGGTCGGCGATCTCGTCGCGGTCGATCAGGTCGGCGACGGCCTGGCGCACGGCGAGGGCCTTGGCGCTGTCGGCCTCGCCGGTCGTCGCGCCGAAGGGCTGGGTGTCGAAGTTGAAGACGATGTAGCGGATCTCGCCGCCGGGGCCGTCCACGACCTTGACCGTGTCGTTGCCGCGGAGGTCGTCGATGTCCGTCGCCGAGAGGCTGCGGAACGCGACGTCGATGTTCCCCTCCTGGATGTCCAGCTTGAGGTTGGACGAGTCCGCGTAGTACTTGACGTTGACGGTGTCCGTCTTCGCCTCGCCGAGAACGCCCTGGTAGTCCGGGTAGGCCTTGTACTGGATGAGGTTGTTCACGTCGTAGTTCGCGATCGTGTACTGGCCGGCGAAGGCGTCGCCCGAGACGATGTCGGCGTCCGCGGTCAGCTCGTCGGCCGAGAAGACCTCCTCGTCCACGATCGGGCCGGCGGGGCTCGAGAGGATCTGCGGGAAGGTCTGGTCGTTCTCGGACTTCAGCGTGAAGACCACGGTCGTGTCGTCCGGAGCCGCGACGCTGTCGAGGTTCGCCAGGAGCGAGGACGGGCCGTTCTCGGCCGCGATGCCGACCTGGCGGTCGAAGGAGAACTTCACGTCGGAGGAGGTGAGGTCGTGGCCGTTGGCCCACTTCAGTCCCTCCTTCAGCTTCACGGTGTACTCCGTGGGAGCGGTGAACTCCGCCGACTCGGCGATGTCGGGCTCGACGTCCGGGCTGCCGTAGGGGGTGTTCATCAGGAACGGGAACACCTGGTTCATCACGGCGAACGAGCCGTTGTCGTAGGAGCCCGCGGGGTCGAGCGTCGTGATCTTGTCGGTGGTGCCGATGGTCAGGGCCCCTCCGGCGCTTCCGCCGGACGAGTCGTTCCCGCCGGCGGCGCAGCCCGTCAGCACGAGCGCGACCGCGGCGAAGCCTGCGGCGGCGGCCAGTGCACGGGTGCCGCGAGTGGATGCGGAATTCATCTCCGTCTGCCTCTTCCTGTCAAGGATGGGATGCGGGCGCGCTCCGGGCGCGCGGACTCTCGGCACACAGATCTCCTGTGGGCTGTGGCGTCACGACACTGGACGCCCGCATTGCTGTTCCTCATAGGTAACACAGTTGGAAGCGCTCTCCGAACCGGCACGGGCGTGCGGCCGATTTCTTCACACGACCGCAACACGCTCACTCCGTGCGCAGCGCCCGCTTCTCGCGCTCGAGCTCGACCAGGCGCACCTGCACCGCGCGCGCCATCACCGGATCGGCGGACGCGCGCTGGAGCGCCCCGCGCAGCTCGGCGATCTCGCGGAGCAGATCGCGCTCGATGAGCGAGATCGCCACGTCGCGGGAGTAGCGGGCGAGCCCCTCCTCATCGGCGGCCGGGATCGGCGCCACCGCGAGCTGGCGCACCAGCGAGGCGAAGGGACCGGGGACGTCGCCGGCGACGTGCTCGACCCAGTCGCGGTCCTCCGCCCGCTCGAGGTTCGCGACCACGGCGTCGCGGACCACGCGGAGGGTCTCGTTGGTGACCGCCGCGTGCGCCGCCCGGGCCAGGAGCTCCGGACCCATCGCCTGCGGAAGCTGGAGCATCGCCATCAGCGCCTCGCGCTCGATGCGCGTGACGACGTCGACGGGCAGGTCGGCGATGCGCGCGCCGAGGGGCGCCTCGGCCGCGGGTGATCCGCCGCCGCCCCGGCCGCCCTGCTGGTCGCGGCCCTCGGGTCCGGAGGAGCGGGGCCTGGATCCGGCGGAGCGCACGGCGGAGTTGACCTCGGCCATGTCCAGGCCGAGCATCCGGGCGAGCTCGCGGGAGTAGCCGGGCCGCAGCGCCGGGTCGCGGATCTCGGCGACGACCGGGGCGGCCGCGCGCAGGGCCGCGATCCGGCCCTCGACCGTCTCGAGGTCGTAGCGGTCCAGCAGCTGCCTGATAACGAACTCGAACATCGGCTTCTTGTCGTCGATGAGGCGGCGGACGGCGTCGTCTCCGCGGTTCAGGCGCAGGTCGCAGGGGTCCAGGCCCTCGGGCGCGACGGCGACGAAGGTCTGCGCGGCGAAGCGGTGCTCCTCCTGGAACGCGCGCATCGCCGCCTTCTGGCCCGCCGCGTCGGGGTCGAAGGTGAAGACGACCTCGCCGACGCCGCTGTCGTCGCCCAGCACCCGGCGCAGCACCTTGATGTGGTCGACGCCGAAGGAGGTGCCGCAGGTGGCGACCGCGGTGGTGACGCCGGCGAGGTGGCAGGCCATGACGTCCGTGTAGCCCTCGACGACGACCACCCGGTGCCCGCGGGAGATGTCCCGCTTGGCGAGGTCGAGCCCGTAGAGCACCTGGGACTTGTGGTAGACGGGCGTCTCGGGGGTGTTGAGGTACTTGGGGCCCTTGTCCTCCTCGAGGAGGCGGCGGGCGCCGAAGCCGACGGTCTGGCCGGTCACGTCGCGGATCGGCCAGACGAGGCGGCCGCGGAAGCGGTCGTAGACGCCGCCGCGGTTGTTGCTGCTGACCAGGCCGGCCGTGGTCAGCTCCTCCTCCGAGAAGCCGCGGCGCTTGAGCGCGGTCGTGAGCCCGTCCCAGCCGTCGGGTGCGAAGCCGACGCCGAAGCGGTCGGCGGCGGCGCGGTCGAAGCCCCGCTCGCCGAGGAAGCGCCGACCGACGTCGGCGCCCGGGGTCGCGAGCTGCTCGCGGAAGTACTCCTCCGCGGCGTCGTTCGCGGCGAGGAGGCGCGCTCGCCCGCCGGTCTCGGGCGCGCGGCCGTCGCCGTCCTCGTACTGCAGCGGGAAGCCGATCCGCCCGGCGAGGCGCTCGACGGTCTCGCTGAACGAGCTGTGGTCCATCTTCATGATGAAGCTGTAGACGTCGCCCGACTCCTGGCAGCCGAAGCAGTGGTAGAAGCCGGCCTGCGGGCGGACGTGGAAGCTGGGGCTGCGCTCGTCGTGGAAGGGGCAGAGGCCCTTCAGCGAGCCGATGCCGGCCGACTTCAGCGTGACGTACTCGCCGATCACGTCGCCGATGTTCACCCGCGCCTTGACCTCCTCGACATCTGACTGTCGGATCCGAGGCATGGGGTCCATCGTATCGGCCGCCGGGGCCGCCGAGCCGGGGTGGGGAGAACTGCACCAGGGCGGCGCGGATCACCCCGAGACCTGTGATCCACCCGCACCCCGAGATCAGGGTCATCCCTGATCCGCACCCGCCCGCCGTCTCCGAGAATCGACCCATGCCCCCTGCCGCCTCCCGCCCGCCTCTCCTGCGTGCTCTGCTCGTCGCCCTGCTCGGCGGTCTCGTCCTGGGCGGGCTCACCAGCCTGCTGCAGGGCTCCCTCCCGCCGTCGGTGAGCTCGTTCGCCAACTCCTCCGGGGGCTGGTCCATGCTCGTGTTCGCGCTCGTACGCCTCGGCGGCGCCCGACCGGCGGCGGCGACCGCTCTCGGCCTGCTGAGCTTCTGGGCGCTGCTCGAGGGCTACGACCTGGTGACCGCGGCGCGCGGCTTCGGCTACTCGCCTCCCTTCACGGACGTCTTCTGGCTGCTCGCCGTCCCCGCCGGGCCGATCCTGGGCGCCGCCGCCGCACTCACCCTCCACGGCTCGAGGACGTGGCGCGTCCTGGCTGTCGCGCCGCTCTCGGGCGTGCTGATCGGCGAGGGCGTCTGGGCGCTGGGCGTGGTCGCCGACACCACGAGTCCGGTGTACTGGTGGCTCCAGATCGTCCTGGGCGCGGGCTTCCTCGTCCTGGCCGTCGTGCGGAGGAGGCCGCGCGCACTCGTCTCGCTCGCGGCGCTCGGCGTCACCGCGGCGGCCGCCGTCGCCTTCTTCGTCGTCTACTCCGCGCTGTGAACCGTTCGAGAGGGACGTCGCGGACCCTCCGCGCACTCGCGGGTTCCGCCCTCCTCCTGGCCCTCGCCGGGTGCACCACCACGGCGGACACCCCGGTCGCGCCGCCGTCGTCCGCCTCCATGCCGTCGTCGGCGTCCTCCGCCACCCCTCCTCCGATCGACGTCTCCGCCGAGCTGGCCGTGCTCGAGAACGAGTTCGACGCCCGGATCGGCGTCAGCGCCGTCGACACCGGCTCGGGTCGCCGGGTCGATCACCGGGCCGACGAGCGCTTCGGCTTCGCCTCGAGCCTCAAAGCCCTCGCCGCGGCGGAGTTCCTGCGCACCGTCCCCGCCGCCGAGCGGGACGAGGTGGTCACCTGGACCGTGGCCGACGTCGAGGCGGCGGGCTACTCCCCCGTCACGGAGGAGAGCACCGCCACCGGCCTGCCGCTGTCGCAGCTCGCCGAGGCGGCCGTCCGCCGGAGCGACAGCACAGCGCTGAATCTCGTCCTCCGGCGCCTCGGCGGACCCTCCGCCCTCGACCGAGGACTGGAGGCTCTCGGCGACACCACCACCGAGGTGGTGAACGAGGAGCCCGCTCTGAACACGATCGAGCCCGGCAGCATCGACGACACCACCACCCCGGCCGCATTCACGGCGGACCTCGTCGCGGTCGCCACAGGTGACGTGCTGTCCGCGGAGGACCGGGCACTCCTGCTCGACTGGATGAGCGGCAACGCGACCGGCGACACTCTCGTCCGGGCGGGCGCTCCGGCCGGCTGGAGCGTCGCGGACAAGTCCGGGGGCGCCGGCGGGATCCGCAACGACGTCGCCGTGGTGACGCCTCCCGGGCGGGACGCGGTCGTGCTGTCGATCCTCTCGTCGCGCAACGACCCCGAGGCGGACTACGACGACGCGCTGGTCGCCCGAGCCGCGGCCGTCGTGCTGGGAGCCCTGCGGTAGCGTCCGCCCGGCGTCAGCAGTGCCGGTTCACGTAGCCCGGTGCGCCACGGGGGACGACGTCGCGGTCGCGGAGGGTGACCGAGATGCTCCGGCCCTGCGCGGCGCAGGCCTCGGAGTAGGCGGACCGGCCGTTGTCGGTGTACTCGATCTCGTAGACCTGGCGCCCGTAGACGTCCGTGTACGCCGCGCACTCGTCGTAGACCTGGCACTCCTCGACGACGGCGAAGTCGAAGCCGACCGTCCTCTTCCCGGCAGCGGCGAGGTCGGCTCCGTTCTTCTGGCCGATCGCCAGGCCGGAGCGGTGAGCGCGCGCCGTCAGGAGGGTGGCGAACGCCAGCGCCTGCGACTTCGTCAGCCTCCCGCCCGAGCGGGTGTAGCTGTCCAGATTGTCGGCCTCGACGGCGTCGAAGCCGTCCTCGGCGCAGCCGTCGATCCAGGCGCCGACGATCGCGAGCAGAGCGGTCCGCTTCGCGGAGGTCGAGACGTCGAAGAGGTACTCGTCCGGCCAGCCCGGATCGGCGAGGGGCTTCCCGTCCGCTCGCCTCACCAGGAGCTCGGGGTGCCGCTTCGCGAAGGCGGCGCTCTCGCCGGGCTGGGTCTGGAAGGCGTTCACGTAGCAGATGCTGTAGCGGCCGGCGGCGGGCGCGTCCGTGCGGTCGCGGTCGACGATGGTGACGCTCGACGCCGGAGCGTAGGCGCCTCCCAGCTGGTAGTCGAGGACGCCGTTCGCGGGAGGGAGCAGCGGTGCCGCCGAGGCCGCGGCGGGCTGGATCAGCAGCAGCCCCGCGACGACCAGGGCGAGGAGGCCGAGCCGGGGCCGACGCGGCCTCATCCGGGAGCTCCCGGCGTGCGCCCTGCGGCTCGCACGCCCGTGGCCGCCGGCAGCGCGCCGAGTGCGAGCTCGCCGATGACCGCGATGCGGTCCGCCGGTGCTCCGTCGCGGGCCTGCGTCGACATCCCGCTGAGCACGGCGACGACGAAGGCGGCGACGGATCCGGCGTCCGTCTCCGGCGGCACGTCGCCCTCCTCTATCCCGCGCTCGACTCGTGCGGCGACGAGCGCCTCCATCTCACGGCGACGGGCCTCGAGCCGCGGCTCGCTCAGCACGAAGCAGCCGGCAGGAGTGCCGGGCGCGGAGTACCCCTCCGCACTGACGCGGACGACAGCGGCGACGGCCTCGCGCGCCGTCGGCCGGTGCGAGTACAGCATCGGCTTGCTCATCCCCGACCGTGCCGCGATGCGGTCGACCCGCGCTCCCGCCAGCCCGTGCGCCGCGAACTCCTCCGTCGCCGCCTCGAGGATCCGCTGCCGTGTCCGCTCCGCTCCCACGCCCTCACCGTACCCGCCGCCCCGCGCCCCTCCGCGCCTCGCGGTGCGGTGCCCTCCCCGCCCTCCGAGCCGACCGGCCGACCCGCACACCAGCACATCGCCTCAGACGACGCACCCGGCTCCCTGGAACCCACCACCCCGACAAGCCGACCGCGGTGACGCCTGGCGGTGACCGGCGTGCCCCGGCACCGCTGAACGGCCGATCCGCGTGCCACCGGCACCGCCGAACGGGTGATCCGCGTAACAGCGGATCGCCCTAGGCGGACGCACCCCGCTCCCTGGAACGCACCACCTCGGCAAGCCGACCGCGGTGACGCCGGGCAGGATCGGCGGCACAGCTGAGCCGGGCGCCGCCCGGCTCAGCGCATCAGCACAGCCTCTCGAACCAGGCGAGGGCGCTCTGGTCGGTGAGGTTGGCGACCTGGTCGACGACGACGCGGCGGCGGGCGTCGTCGTCGGGGGCGGCGTGCCAGTCCTCGGCGAAGCCGGGCTCGAGGGTTCCCGGGCCGCGGTCGAGGAGCGTGTCGGCGAGGCGGGTGAGGACTTCGCGCTGCTGGGCGTAGATGGGCTGGCGGGTGTTCCGCGACATCACGAACGTCGCGACGATCCCCTTGAGCACGGCGATCTCGGCCTGCTGCTCGCGGGGGACGACGACGTGGCCGCCGAAGCGGACGAGGTCGGGGTGCTGGTACGCCTCGCGGGTGGCCTCGGTGGCGGCGGCGGCGAAGCGGCCGATGAGCTGGCTGGTGAGGTTCTTGAGCCGGGCCTGGTCGCGGCGGGAGCCGTCCCAGGAGGAGACCCACACGTCGAGCGAGTCGAGACGGTCGAAAGCGGCGACGAGCTCGTCGTGTCCGACCTCCCCACCGACCCAGGAGTGCATCGACTGCACGAGGTCCTCGTGGTCGGCGCGGGAGCCGAGTGCTTCGACGTCGATGTAGCCGGAGACCACCGCGTCCTCGAAGTCGTGCACGGAGTACGCGATGTCGTCCGAGAGGTCCATCACCTCGGCCTCGATGCAGCGCACCCCCTCGGGGGCGCCCTCGCGCATCCAGGCGAACGCGGGAGCGTCGTCGGCGTAGAACCCGAACTTGGCTCGCCCCGACGGGTCCGCGACCGAGCGCGTGTCGGGCCAGGGGTACTTGCAGCTCGCGTCGATGCTGGCGCGGGTGAGGTTCAGCCCGTAGGGGCGGGCGTCGTCGCCGAACACCTTCGGCTCGAGCCGCGTGAGCAGCCGGAAGGTCTGCGCGTTGCCCTCGAAGCCGCCGATCCCCTCGGCCCAGGTGTTGAGCGCGCGCTCGCCGTTGTGCCCGAACGGCGGATGCCCGATGTCGTGCGCGAGGCAGGCCGTGTCGACGACGTCGGGGTCGAGGTCGAGGCTCGTGGCGAGCTCCCGGCCGATCTGCGCCACCTCGAGCGAGTGGGTCAGGCGGTTGCGCGCGAAGTCGACGCCCGCCGTGGGGCTGAGCACCTGGGTCTTCGCGGCCAGGCGGCGGAGCGCGCTGGAGTGGAAGAGCCGGGCGCGGTCGCGGGCGAAGTCGGAGCGGCGGGTCGAGTGGTCCTCCGGCAGGAATCGCTCGGTGTCGACGAGCGAGTACCCCCAGAGCGCGCGGTCATCCACCGCTGTTGTGGATCTCGGCGGCCGAGACCGCGTCGCGCTGCCCGGCGTCGAGCTCGCGGGACTCGAGCCAGCGGTCCGGGAGGGAGGGGACCTTGGGCGAGCCGGCGCGGCCCCGCTGCCCCTCGGCCGCCTCGCCCGGATAGGGCTGCGTCCAGTCGAGCGTCGCCAGGAGCTCGTCGAGCTGCGCGAGCGACTCGACGGTGGCCAGGCGGGCGCGGAGGTCGCCGCCGACGGCGTAGCCCTTGAAGTACCAGGCGACGTGCTTGCGGATGTCGCGGCAGCCGCGCTCCTCGCTCTCGAAGAAGTCGACGAGCAGCTCCGCGTGGCGGCGGAACGCCTCGGCGACCTGTCCGAGCGAAGGGCGGAACCGCTCGTCGGAGCCGGCGAACGCGGCGGCGAGGTCGCCGAAGAGCCAGGGGCGCCCGAGGCAGCCGCGACCGACGACGACTCCGTCGCAGCCCGTCTCGGCCATCATCCGCAGCGCGTCCTCGGCCGACCAGATGTCGCCGTTGCCCAGCACGGGCACGCTCGTGACCGTCTCCTTGAGCATGGCGATCGCCGACCAGTCGGCGTGCCCGCTGTAGAACTCGGAGGCGGTGCGCGCGTGCAGCGCGATCGACGCGACTCCGGCGCCCTCGGCGGCACGGGCGGCCTCGAGGTAGGTGAGGTGGTCCGGGTCGATGCCCTTGCGCATCTTGACGGTGAGCGGGACGTCGCCGGCGGCCTTCACGGCGCCCTCGACGATCTGCCGGAACAGCGGGAGCTTCCACGGCAGGGCCGCTCCCCCGCCCTTCCGGGTGACCTTGGGCACGGGGCAGCCGAAGTTGAGGTCGATGTGGTCGGCCCGGTCCTCGGCGACGAGCATGGTGACCGCCTCGGCTACCGTGACCGGGTCCACTCCGTAGAGCTGGATCGAGCGCACCGACTCGCTGGGGTGGTGGCGGATGAGGCGCATCGACTCCGGCGTGCGCTCGACGAGCGCGCGGGAGGTGATCATCTCGCTCACGTAGAGGCCGTTGCCGAACTCGCGGCAGAGGCGGCGGAACGCCGTGTTGGTGATGCCCGCCATGGGGGCGAGCACCACCGGCGCGTCGAGTTCGAGGGGGCCGATCCGGAGCGCCGGCGCGGTGCGCGCGGGCGGGGCGGCCGTGAGAGTGGAGGACATCGGTATCGATTCTCCCAGATCCTGTGTTGGGGAAGGCGGAGTGACGAGCAGAGAGGCGGAGAGATGAACGGGAGCACACCTGTGGAGGACGGTTCGCAGCGGCTGGAGGCGGACGCGTCCGCCCGCGGCCTGGCGGTCGAGATCGTGGAGAGGCCCGCTGCCGGCAGCCTGCACGAGGCGGCCGCGCTGCTCGGCATCGAGCCCGGCGACATCGTGAAGTCGCTCGTGGTGAAGCGCCACGACGGCGGCTACCTGTTCGCCCTCGTCCCCGGCGGGCGGCAGATCGCGTGGCCGAAGCTGCGCGCGGTGGTCGGAGTGAACAAGCTCCGCCTCCCGGACGAGACGGCCGCCCTCGAGGCGACCGGCTACCGGCGCGGCACCATCACCCCGATCGGCTCCAAGACGGCCTGGCCGGTCTACGCCGACGAGCGGATCCTCGGCCGCCGCGTGGCGATGGGAGCCGGCGCCGACGGGCGCAGCGCCTTCGTCGACGCGGACGCCCTCGTGGCCGCCTACGGCGCGACCGTGGCCGACATCACCGTGGAGGAGCCTCCGCGCTGATCGGCGGCACCTCGGCCTGCGGTTCCGCGGCCTGCGGCACGGCGCAGACGCCGTCCTCGCACAGCGGCCCGCCGGAGTCGCCGAGCATCTCGAACGGCCCGCTCACGCGACGGCCGCCCGCTGCTCCAGCACGTGCTCGAGGACCTCGGTGAACGCCGCCGGCTCCTGGGCGCCGGAGACGCCGAAGCGCCCGTCGAGGACGAAGAACGGCACCCCCGAGATCCCGTACTCGCGGGCCTGGGCGATGTCGGACTGCACCCGCCCGAGGTAGCGCCGGTCCTCGAGAGCGCGGCGCGTCTCCGCCGGGTCGAGCCCGACCTCGCCGGCGAGCGAGGCGAGCACCTCCGGATCGGCCAGGTCGCGGCCCTCGACGAAGTACGCGCTCAGGAGACGCTCGACGAGCTCGAGCTGCAGTCCGTTCTCCTTGGCGTGGTGGAGCGCCTGGTGGGCGGTGACCGTCTTGACGTGGCGCACCGACTCGAAGTGGTAGTCGAGGCCGACGCTCGCCGCGATCGCCGTGACGGAGTCGAGCATCTGCTGCGCCTGCGCCTCCGGGATGCCCTTGTGCTCGGCGAGGAACGCCGCCTCTCCCCCGCGGTAGTCCTCCGGCGTGTCCGGCGAGAGCTCGAAGCTGCGGTACTCCACGACGACCTCCGGAGCCTCGGGGTGCGCGGCGCGGAAGGCCTCGAGCCCGCGCTCGAACCGGCGCTTCCCGATGTAGCACCAGGGGCAGGCGATGTCGGACCAGACGTCGACGGACAGGGGGCTCGGCTCAGCACTCACCCCCAGGACAACGGAGGGGGCGCCCCGCTATTCCCGCAGCACGCGGACGAGCTCGTCCACGTCGGACTCGTCGTTCCAGAGGTGGAAGGCGATGCGGAGCCGGCCGCCGCGGCCCGAGACGCGCAGACCCGCGGCCTGCAGCAGCTCCAGGTCCGCTCCCCCCTCGTCCGGCCAGGACACGAGCGCCCGGTGCTGAGGCTCCCGGTCCAGCCGCTCGCACAGCAGGTCGCCGAGGCCGCAGGCGTGCGCCCAGACCGCGTCGAGGTCGAGCGAGCGGAACAGAGCGAGCGACGCCTCGGCGCCGGCGAACGCCTGCCAGGCCGGCGAGACGTCGAAGCGGCGGGCGTTCTCGGCCAGGTGCATGGCCGGTCCGTAGCAGGACGACCACACGTCCTCCCCCGAGTACCAGCCCGCCTGCACGGGGACGAGCTCGGCCGCATAGTCGGGCGAGACGGTGAGGAACGCCACTCCGCGCGGCGAGCACAGCCACTTGTAGGCGTGGGTGAGGGTCGCGTCGAAGCGGGAGGCGTCGACCGGCAGGACGCCGGCCGCCTGCGTGAGGTCGCACGCGGTCCGCACTCCGTGGCGCGCGGCCGCCTCGAGGACGGCGTCGAGATCGGCGAGCGCTCCGCTGCTGGACTGCACGGCGGAGAAGACGACGAGGTCGTCCCCGTCGTCGACGGAGTCGGCCAGCGCCTCGAGCGCGACGGAGCGCACGGTCACTCCGCGGTGCGCCTGGGCGAGGAAGGGGAACACGATGGAGGAGAAGTCGCCGTCCACGCAGAGCACGCGGGCCCCGTCGGGCAGCGAGGCGGCGAGCACGGCGGCCATGGCGGAGGTCTGCGAGCCGATGGCGACCCGGTCGACCGGAACGCCGGAGATCGCGGCGAACGAGGCACGCGCGCGCTCGGCGACAGCGCCGTAGGCGGCGGCCGTGCTCTCCCCGGACGACCAGCCGTCGAGGTCCGCCCGCAGCGCCTCGACGGTCTCCCGCGGCGGCAGGCCGAGGGTGCAGGCGTTGTGGTAGCCGCGGGCACCGGCGAAGCGCGCGCGCAGGTCGGCGGAGTTCGGCAGTGCGGTGCTCACCTCTCGAGGATGACGCTCCGTAGCCGGATCGCCAAGACCGGGGAGCGACCGGGCGCGTCGGCGGCGGGCCCGGTCAGCGGGCGGCGAGGGCGTGCGCCTGCTCGAGCACGGCGACGACCTCGCGGGCCTCGCGGACGTCGACCGGCGAGGGAGCGCCGTCCAGGAGCGACCGCGCGACCTGCTCGAGGAACGCGGCGTATCGTCCCCACTCACTCGGCACGGGGTGTGCGCCGGAGTCGTCGACGAGGACGCCCCATCCCTCCGGCGCTACCTCGCCGAAGCCGTCGTCGTCCGGTCGGGCGCCGCCGGTGCGGAGCGCGGTCTCCTGCGGATCGAGACCGTCGACGCTGAAGGCGGCGCGGGTGCCGAGCACGCGGAAGCGGGGGCCGGTCGCCCGGGCGACGCGGCTCATGGTGAGGTGGGAGCGGACGCCGCTGTGATGCAGGAGCGAGACGAACGCATCGTCCTCGCTCGCCGAGCCCTCGTGGACGGTCCGGGTCTCGGCCGCCGTGACGACCGCCGGGCCGAACAGCAGCAGCGCCTGGTCGACCAGGTGGCTGCCGAGATCGAAGAGGATCCCGCCGCCCGCGGCCGAGCCCGTCTCGCTCTGCCACCGGCCCGTCTTCGGCGCGCTCCAGCGCTCGAAGGTCGACTCGAAGCGGAGGACCTCGCCGAGGACCCCTTCGCCCAGGAGGCGGCGGAGCGTGAGCAGATCGGCGTCCCAGCGCCGGTTCTGGAAGACGAAGACGGGCGCACCGCTCCGCTCGGAGGCGGCGATGATCGCGTCCGCGTCGGCCGTGCTCGGTGCGAAGGGCTTGTCGATCACGACGGCGACCCCGGCCTCGAGCACCCGGACGGCCTGCTCCCGGTGCACCGACGGCGGCGAGGCGAGCACGACCAGCTCCGGCCGCTCGGCGAGCACCGCGTCGAGGTCGGGCACGATCCGGGCCTCCGGATGCGCGGCGGAGGCCGCGGCCCTCCGACCGGCGTCGCGGGTGGAGACGGCGACGACCTCGAAAGCCGGGTCGGCCGCGAGGAACGGACCGTGGAAGACGCTGCCGGCGAGCCCGAAGCCGACGATCCCGGCCCGGATCACGAGGAGGCCCCCGGCACGTCGACCGCGCCGCCGAAGCGGCGGGAGCGGCCGGAGTAGTGCTCGATCGCGTCCCAGAGGTCGGTCCGCGTGAAGTCCGGCCAGAGCCGGTCGAGGAACACCATCTCGGCGTAGGCGCTCTGCCAGAGCAGGAAGTTGCTGGTGCGCTGCTCGCCGGAGGAGCGCACGAAGAGGTCGACGTCCGGCATCTCCGGCACGTAGAGCGCCTTGGCGATGGTCTTCTCGGAGATGCCGGAGGGCTTGAGCCGCCCCGCCTGGACCTCGGCGGCGAGCCGCTGCACCGCGTCGGCGATCTCGGTGCGCCCGCCGTAGTTGACGCACATGGTGAGGGTGAGCACGTCGTTGTCCGCGGTCATCCGCTCGGCGAACTGCAGCTCGTTGATCACCGACGCCCACAGGCGCGGCTTCCGGCCGGCCCAGCGGATGCGCACGCCCCACTCGTTGAGCTGATCGCGGCGGCGGTGCAGCACGTCGCGGTTGAAGCCCATCAGGAAGCGCACCTCCTCGGGCGAGCGCTTCCAGTTCTCGGTCGAGAACGCGTAGACGCTGAGGTGCTTCACGCCGATCTGGATCGCTCCGGCCACGACGTCCAGCAGCGCCGTCTCGCCGCGCTTGTGCCCCTCGATCCTCGTCAGGCCGCGGGAGTTCGCCCAGCGGCCGTTCCCGTCCATCACGATGGCGACGTGCCCTGGGACGGCCTTCCGCGGGATCGCGGGCGGGTGGATCCCGGTCCAGTCGAGGGGGCGGTACGGCTCGGCGTCCTTGTGGGTGAAGGGCTTCATCGGGTGACGTGCTCCAGGGATCTCAGACCGCGTTCGAGGTGGAACTGCGTGTAGGCGGCGACCACTCCGCTCGCCCGCGACCGCGTGGTCGGCTCGGTGGTCTCGGCGTGGGCCCAGTCTCCCGTGAGCAGTGCGCCCAGCAGGACCACGACCTCCGGAGCGACCCGCGGTGCTCCGGGCGGCGTGCAGTCGGCGCAGACGACGCCTCCGAGCTGCACCACGACCGCGCCGTGGGGCCCGGGAGCGCCGCAGCGCGCGCAGTCCTCGAAGCTGGGCGCCCAGCCCGCGATCGAGAGCGCCCGCAGGAGGTAGGAGTCGAGCGTCAGCACCGGCTCGTGCTCGTGCTTCGAGAGCGAGCGCAGGGCCCCGACGAGCAGCAGGTACTGCTGCAGGGAGGCGTCCGCGTCGGTGAGGCGGTCCGCCGTCTCGACCATCGCGCTCGCCGCCGTGTAGCTGTCGTAGTCGGCGGCGATCAGCGCACCGTAGGCGCCGAGCGACTCGGCCTGCGTGACGATGTCGAGGCTCCGGCCCTCGTAGAGCTGGAGGTCGGCGACCATGAACGGCTCGAGCCGCGAGCCGAACTTGGAGCCGGTCTTGCGCACGCCCTTCGCCACCGCGCGGATCTTGCCGTGGCTGCGCGAGAGCAGCGTCACGATGCGGTCGGCCTCGCCCAGCTTGTGCGTGCGGAGCACCACGGCTTCGTCGCGATAGGTGGGCATCCTCCGATTATCCCCCCGACCCCCGACACCCGGCTGGCAGCCCGGCCGGAGCAGGGCCCGCGCCGTGGAACGATGTCCGGGTGGCAGCCTCCCTCTTCGAGATCCCGGCCTGGGCCGACCTGCTCGCGATCGCCATCGGCTGCCTCCAGGGCGCGATGTTCGCGGGCGAGTTCCGCGACCGCCGGATCGACCTGCTCGGCGTCACGATCATCGGCACGGCCACCGGCCTCGGCGGCGGCGTGCTCCGCGATCTGCTGCTCCAGACGCCCCTGGTGGCCCTGCACACCGACGCGTACCTGATCGTCGCGGTGACCGCCTCGCTGCTCGGGATGCTGCTCCAGCACCTGCTGAACCGGGTCGACGGGACGATCACCGCCCTCGACGCGCTGACCCTCGGGCTCTTCGGCGCGATCGGCACCACGAAGGCCCTGTCGCTCGGCGTGCCGGAGGTGCCGGCCGTGTTCGTCGGCACCGTCTCGGCCGTCGGCGGATCCGTCGTCCGCGACATCCTGCTGAATCGGCCGATCGCGCTGATGCACGTCGGCTCGCTCTACGCGGTCGCGGCCTCGGTGGGCACGGGCGTCCTGGTCCTCGCGCTGCGCTTCGGAGTGACGATCGACTTCGCCGCGCCGCTCGCGGTGGGCGTGACCACGGTCATCCGCCTGCTCGCGGTCCGCTACGGCTGGAGCCTGCCCGAGCAGCGCGCGCTCAGCGGGGTGCCGCGCCTGCGCTGGCGCCGCCGGACCTAGCGGCGGCCGACTCGGACGCAGGGAGCGGAGTCCCGCGCGGTCCGCGCACGGGAACGCCGGGGGAGCCGCGACGCGTCACGGCTCCCCCGGCGGGGATCGGGCCCGATCAGGCGGAGGCGCCGGCCAGCTCGCGGACCGGGACCTCCTCGCGCAGGGCGCGGTTGACGGCCGAGACGATGGCCTTGAGGGAGGCGGTCGAGATGTCGGCGTCCACGCCCACGCCCCACAAGGTGCGGCCGTTCACCGTGCACTCGACGTACGAGGCGGCCAGCGCGTCGCCGCCGGCGCTGAGCGCGTGCTCGACGTAGTCGAGGACCCGGACCTCGACGCCCTGCTGCTCCAGCACGGCCTCGAAGGCGTTGATCGGGCCGTTGCCCCGCGAGCTGGCCGAGACGCGCTCGTCGCCCACCCGGAGGACCGCGTCCAGCGCGATGCTGCCGCCCAGATCGCTCGACGTGTTCGTGCGCAGCAGCTCGAAGCGGCCCCACTTCTCGTCGGCGCGCTCGGCGGGCGCGGGCAGGTACTCGTCCTGGAACACCGTCCAGATCTGCTCGCTCGTGACCTCGCCGCCCTCGGCGTCGGTCTTGGCCTGCACGACGCCCGAGAACTCGATCTGCAGTCGGCGCGGCAGGTCGAGCGCGTGGTCCGTCTTCAGCAGATACGCGACTCCGCCCTTGCCGGACTGCGAGTTGACGCGGATGACCGCCTCGTAGGAGCGGCCCAGGTCCTTCGGGTCCACCGGCAGGTAGGGCACGGCCCAGGTGAGCTCGTCGACGCTGCGGCCGGTCCGCTCGGCCTCGGCCTGCATCGCCTCGAAGCCCTTCTTGATGGCGTCCTGGTGCGAGCCGCTGAAGGCGGTGAAGACCAGGTCGCCCGCCCAGGGGCTGCGCTCGGGCACGGGCAGCTGGTTGCAGTACTCGGCGGTGCGCTTGATGCCGTCCATGTCGCTGAAGTCGATCTGCGGGTCGATCCCCTGGGTGAACAGGTTCACGCCCAGCGCGACCAGATCGACGTTGCCGGTGCGCTCGCCGTTGCCGAAGAGGCAGCCCTCGATCCGGTCCGCGCCGGCCAGGTAACCCAGCTCGGCGGCCGCCACGGCCGTGCCGCGGTCGTTGTGGGGGTGCAGCGACAGCACGATGTTCTCGCGCTGCGCGAGGTTGCGGCTCATCCACTCGATCGAGTCGGCGTAGACGTTCGGGGTGGCCATCTCGACGGTGGCGGGCAGGTTCAGGATGACCTTGCGCTCGGGAGTCGGCTCGAAGACCTCGACGACGCGATCGCAGATCTCGCGGGCGAAGTCGAGCTCGGTGCCGGTGTAGCTCTCGGGCGAGTACTCGTAGTAGACGGCCGTGCCGGGGACGGTCGACTCCATCTCGCGGCACTTGCGGGCGCCGGCCAGCGCGATGTCGATGATGCCCTGACGGTCCTTGCGGAACACGACCTCGCGCTGCAGCACGCTCGTGGAGTTGTAGAGGTGCACGATCGCCTGGCGCGCGCCGCGGATCGACTCGTAGGTGCGCTCGATCAGGTGGTCGCGGGCCTGGGTCAGCACCTGGATGGTGACGTCCTCGGGGATCGCGCCCTCCTCGATGAGGCTGCGCACGAAGTCGAAGTCGGTCTGGCTCGCGCTCGGGAACCCGACCTCGATCTCCTTGTAGCCCATCCGGACCAGCAGATCGAACATGATGCGCTTGCGCTCGGGGCTCATCGGGTCGATGAGCGCCTGGTTGCCGTCGCGGAGGTCCACGGCGCACCAGCGGGGCGCGGCGGTGATGCGGTTCGACGGCCAGGTGCGGTCGGGCAGGTCCACGGCGATCAGCTCGTGGAAGGGACGGTACTTGCCGATCGGCATGGGCGACGGCTTCTGGTTGTTCAGCATGAGGTGCTCTCCCGGCGCAGTGGTGCGCACGTGTCTGTTCTCGCTCGTGACCGATCCCGCTCGCGTGCGGCTCCGCTGGTGGGCGGTGCCGGTCGGGCGGTCTCGCGGGGATCCGGATGCGGATCGACCTCGCGGGCGAGGGATGGTTCAGCCGACGACGGACTCCGCGACGAGGATGGCCTGAGGATCAGATCTCGTCGCGGCGGAGAAGGAGGAGCTGTCCGAAGCGCACCCGGTCAGGGTAGCACCGCCCCCGCGGCGCGTCACCCCGGCGCCCCGCTCTAGGAGACCAGGCCGTTCTCGTAGGCGTAGACCACCAGCTGCACGCGGTCGCGCAGGCCGAGCTTGCCGAGGGTGCGGCTGATGTGCGTCTTCACCGTCGCCTCGCTCAGGAACTCGGCGCGCGCGATCTCGGTGTTGCTCATCCCCCGCGCGGCCAGGTGGAAGATCTCGCGCTCGCGGTCGGTGAGGGTCGCGAAGGCGGGCGGGGTCTCGCGTCCGCTGCCCGCCGCTCCGAAGTGCTCGAAGAGCTCGCGGGTCGCGGAGGCGGCGACCACGGCGGTCCCCGCATGCACGGTGCGGACGGAGGCGAGGAGGAAGCCGGGCTCCGTGTCCTTCAGGAGGAAGCCGCTCGCGCCCGCCCGGATGGCGCGCGCGGCCGCCTCGTCGAGGTCGAAGGTGGTCAGCACGAGGATGCGCGGAGGCTCGACCCGCCGCTCCTGCGCGTCCGCGAGGATCCGCCGGGTCGACTCGATCCCGTCGACGCCCGGCATCCGGATGTCCATCAGCACGACGTCGGGGGCCAGCCGCGCGACCAGCTCCGCGCCCTCCGCCCCGTCCGAGGCCTCCCCGACCACCTCGAGGTCGGGCTGCGAGCCGAGCAGCATGCGGATGCCGGCGCGGAAGAGGGCCTGGTCGTCGACGAGGACGAGGCGGATGGTGTCGGTCATGCGGGGCTGCCTCCGGAGGCGAGGGGTGGGGCGGTGCGGGCGAGGGACGGGGAGGAGGGGAGGCGCGCGTCGACGACGAAGTCGTCCCCGACCGGGCCGGCGGCGAGCACTCCCCCGACGAGCGCGGCGCGCTCGCGCATGCCGACCAGGCCGTGGCCCTCGCCCGGCAGGGAGTCGCGCTCGACGTCGGCGCACCGGGCGTTGCGCACGGTCAGGGCGAGCTCGCCGCCGTCCTGGCGCAGGGCGATGTCGAGCGGCGAGCCCGGGCGGCCGTGGCGGAGAGCGTTCGTGGTCGCCTCCTGGGCGATGCGGTACAGTGCCAGACCGACGGCGCGCGGCACCGCCTCCAGGTCGACGGCGAGCTCGGCGCGGACGGGGGCTCCGGCTCCGCCCACGCTGTCGAGGAGGGCCGGCAGGTCGCGGGCGCCGGGCTGCGGGCCGTCGCTCTGCGAGTGCCGCAGCTGGGCGAGGAGCACGCGCACGTCGCCGAGGGCGTCCCGGGCGACGGAGGAGATGGTGAGCAGCGCGGTGTCGGTCTGCTCGGGGCTGGTGGCGCCGAGGTAGCGCGCGCCGTCGGCCTGCGCGATCACGACGGCGAGGGAGTGGGCGACGACGTCGTGCATGTCGCGGGCGATCCGGTTGCGCTCCTCCACGGTGTCGAGCTCGCGCTGCGCCCGGGCGCGCTCCTGCTCGGCCTGCGCGCGCAGGGTCTGGCCCTCACGCGCCCGGCGGACCGACCGGGAGAGCAGTCCGATGGTCCAGGAGAGGCCGAGCGTCGCGAGGATCCCGCCGAAGGTGGCTCCGGCCGACAGGAGGCCGTCGTAGGCGCTCGCGACGAGGTCGAAGACGAGGACGAGGTAGACGACGGCGACCACAGCGCCGAGGACGGCCGACACCGCGCCCGCGATCCGCACCCGCCGCGACTCCGACGCGCCGGCGCCGAAGAGGACGGCCAGGATGGCCAGATCCGCGGGTCCGGGAGCGAGGCTCGCGCTCATCTGCAGGGCGGCGCCGGCCCAGGCGATCGAGAGGGCGAGGACCGGGGACCGCCGGTGCAGCACCAGCGCGACCGCGAGCACGCCCGCGACCAGCAGCTGCATCGCGCCGTCCACCCCGGCGAACGGGAGGCCGGCGACGAGGAGGAGCACCAGCGCCTGACCACCGGCGACCCCCACCGCGAAGGGGTCCTGCGGACCGGCGACCCGGGTCAGCAGCGCGTCGATCCGATCGCCCGCGAGGACCGGCGCCCGCAGCGCGTTGAGGTACACGAGGACCTTCGCCGCACCGAGCACGGAGGCGACCGCGAGGGCGACCAGGGCGAGGACCACGAACTCCACGCGCGCCGGGAGCCCGGACGGATCGAGCGGGCCGGAGAGGCCGAGCGCGACGGTGACGCCGCCGATCCCGGCGAGGATCAGGCCGCCCGCGAGCGCCAGGGCACGGGTCCAGGGGCCCACCCGGCGGGTCGTCTGCCAGAGGACGACCAGGCCGACGAGCACCCCGTCGACGGGGACGCCGCCGAGCAGGACGCCTCCGTCGGCGAGCGCGCCGACCGCGACGAGCGAGGGGGCGAGCGCGGGCAGGAATCCCGCGACCGCGAGGGCCAGCGCGAGCACGAGGCCGCCGGCGATCCGCTCGGTCGGAGTGACCCCGGTGAGCCCGAGCAGCAGGTGGAGGGCGGCGAGCAGCGCCCCGGCGATCGGCAGGGCCGCCGGTCGGTCGAGGAGGGCGCGCATGAGGATCACGCTACGGGTCCGCGCGCCCGGGGGCGTCGTCCTGGAGGGTGACCGCCGTCGTCCTCCGGCGTCAGAAGCCCAGGCGCCCCAGCAGCTTCGGGTCGCGCTGCCACTCCTTGGCGACCTTCACCCGGATGGAGAGGAACACGCGGCGGCCCAGCAGGCGCTCGATCTGCTCGCGGGAGACGGCTCCCACCTCGCGCAGGCGCTGGCCGCCCTTGCCGATGATGATGCCCTTCTGGCTGTCGCGCTCCACGAAGACGTTGGCGTAGATGTCGATCAGCGAGCCGTCCTCGCGCTCGACCATGTCATCGAGCGTCACGGCGAGGGAGTGCGGCAGCTCGTCCGACACGCCCTCGAGGGCGGCCTCGCGGATGAACTCGGCGATCCGCGAGGACAGGTCCTCGTCGGTCACCGCCTCCTCCGGGTAGAGGGCGGGCGAGACCGGCATCAGGCGCAGGAGCTCGACGGCCAGGACGTCCAGCTGCTCCTCGGTCACGGCCGAGATCGGCACGATCGTGTCCCACTCGCGCAGCTCCGAGACGGCGAGCAGCTGCTTCGCCACGGACTTCTTCGAGGAGAGGTCGACCTTCGAGACGATCGCGACCTTCCGAGCGCGCGGGAAGGAGTCGAGCTGCTCGTTGATGAAGCGGTCTCCCGGGCCGATCGGCTCGTCCGCGGGGAACAGCATCCCGATCACGTCGACGTCGCCGAGGGTCGAGGTGACGAGCGAGTTCAGCCGCTCTCCGAGGAGCGTGCGCGGCCGGTGGATGCCGGGGGTGTCGACGACGATCAGCTGGCCGTCGGTGCGGTGCACCACGCCGCGGATAGCGCGCCGCGTGGTCTGGGGCTTCGAGCTCGTGATGGCGATCTTCTCGCCGACGAGGGCGTTCGTGAGCGTCGACTTGCCCACGTTCGGGCGGCCGACGAAGGACACGAAGCCCGCCCGGTAGGGTGCGGCGGCGGGAGTGGTGTCGGTCATCGTGCGTCCTCGTGCTGATCGCCCGTGGCTCCGCGGGTGGGAGCCGTGCTCGGGCTGGGGGTGGTGGTGCCGCCGTCCGCGATGATCGCGACGGGGCCGGTGCCGGGCTCGCCGGCGGTGTCCAGATCGGGATCGCGGCGGACGATCACCGTGGAGATGGTCCCACGGCGCGGGTCCGCCTGCTCGGCCTCGAGCAGCACTCCGCCGATCCGCGCCGTCGCGCCGCGCTCGGGGAGGCGCCCGTAGGCCTTGGTCAGCAGTCCGCCGACCGAGTCGACGTCGTCGTCCTCGAGGTCGAGCTCGAACAGCTCGCCGAGCTCGTCCACCGGCAGGCGCGCCGAGACGCGGTAGACCCCGGGCGCCGTCTCCTCGAAGAGGTCGACCTCGCGGTCGTACTCGTCGGAGATGTCGCCGACGAGCTCCTCGATGAGGTCCTCCAGCGTCACCAGGCCCGCGATGCCGCCGTACTCGTCGACCACCATCGCGAGGTGGTTGGACTCGAGCTGCATCTGGCGGAGCAGCTCGTCGGCCTTCTTCGACTCGGGCACGAACAGCGCGGGGCGCGCGAGATCGGCGACCGTGTCGTCGTCGTCCGGCCGCTCGTAGGTGTGCCGGGCCACGTCGCGCAGGTAGAGCACGCCGAGGACGTCGTCGACGCCGTCGCCGATGACGGGGAGCCGGGAGATGCCGCGGCTCAGCAGGAGCCCCATGCCGGCGCCGACGGAGGAGGTCGCCTCGATCGTCACCATGTCGGTGCGGGGCACCATCACCTCGCGCACGAAGGTGTCGTTGAACTCGAAGATCGAGTGGATCAGCTCGCGGTCGTCCTGCTCGAGCACGTCCTGCTCCGTCGCCTCGTCGACCATGCTGAGCAGCTGCTCCTCGGAGGAGAACCCCGCCGAGCGCCCGGTCCCCGGCGTCACCCGGTTGCCGAGAGCCACGAGCCCGTGCGCGACCGGACCCAGCGCGAGCCGGAGCACGTGCACGAGCGAGGCGCTGGTGGACAGGACCGCACGCGCGTTCGCGCGCCCGACGCTGCGGGGGCTGGAGCCGACCAGGACGAACGAGACCGCCGCCATGATCAGGACCGCCAGCAGGAGCGCGAGCCAGAGCTGCGGGACCTCGACGACCAGCACCGTGGTGACGAACACCGCGGCCGTCGTCTCGGCCGCGATCCGCGAGAAGTTGACGACGTTGACGTGGGCGCTCATGTCGCCCGCGATCGCGCGGAGAGCGCGGGCGCTGCGGGAGTGCTGGGCCATGTCGAGCAGGTCGCTGCGCGAGAGGACGCCGAGTGCGGCGTCGGTCGCGGCGAACCAGCCGCCGACGGCGACGAGCGCGAGGGCGGCGATGAGGAGCTGGAGAGTGGGCACGGCGCGCTCTAGCGGCGTCGCTCGCTGATGTGGAAGCCGACCAGGATGTCGCGCTGGATGCCGAACATCTCGCGCTCCTCCTCCGGCTCGGCGTGATCGAAGCCGAGCAGGTGCAGGAGCCCGTGGGCGGTCAGCAGCTGCAGCTCGTCGAGCACGGAGTGGCCGGCCGACTCGGCCTGGGACTGCGCGACCTGCGGGCAGAGCACGATGTCGCCGAGGAGCCCCGCGGGGGTCTGCTCGTCCTCGGTCCCGGGACGCAGCTCGTCCATCGGGAAGCTGAGCACGTCGGTCGGCCCCGGCTCGTCCATCCACTGCACGTGCAGCTGCTCCATCGCGCCCTCGTCGACCAGCACGATCGCGAGCTCGGCGTCGGGGTGCACGTGGAGCGAGTCGAGCGCGTAGCCGGCGAGGCGCAGCAGGGCGGCCTCGTCGACGGGGACGCTCGACTCGTTGTTGATCTCGATGCTCACGGGGGCGGGTCTTCCTTCGGTTCGGGAGGGGC